>JASLCW010000176.1 GCA_030151765.1 Marmoricola sp. | reverse complement strand
TCACGCCGCCGTAGACGACCGCCACGATGTTGACGACCAGGCCCCACGGCTTCGGCAGGGTGAAGAGACCGGTCGACGCGGGCTCCTCGGGCCAGCCGCGCAGCCGCTTCTTGAGGCCGACGACGGTGGCGCCCAGGTAGGCGAGGTAGATCAGCACGATGCCGAGCGCGACGACGACGTTGAAGGCCTTGGGGTTGTTCAGGTTCATCACCAGGACCAGCAGGCCGACGCCGGTCACCGCCAGCGTCGCGTTCACGGGTACGCCGTGGTGGTTGGTCCGGCCGAGCCAGGCGCCGCCCGGGAGGTCGTTCTCACGACCCATGGCCAGGACCGTGCGTGCGGTCCAGGCCTGGATGGCGAGCGAGCAGACGAAGACGGCGATGGTGACGGCGACGATCATGATGTGCCCGACAGTGCTGCCGAGGACGGTCGTCACGACGTACGGGAGACCCTCGGTACCGAGCTGGCCGGCGGTGATGTCCGGGATCGCCATGACGGAGAGGACCAGGATCAGGAAGCCGATCGCGCCGGCGGCGATGAGCGACCGGATCACCGCGCGGGGTGCGGTCTGCGCGGCGTCCTCGGTCTCCTCGGACATCGTGGCCGCGGTGTCGAAGGCATACATGTTGTAGAGCGCCATGAAGCCCGAGACCAGGAAGGCGCCGAGGTAGCCCCACGAGTGGCCGGCGCCGGTGCCGGCGGTCTTGAAGAGTTGCGAGGGTCCGTGGTGCAGGTGGGTCGCGAGCATCACGATCAGGAAGAGCGCGCCGCCGATCTCGGCAACGACGCCGACGTTGTTGACCAGGGACATCAGGCGTACGCCGGGGATGTTCACGATCGTCACGATGACCAGCGTGATCAGGCCGAGGATCACCGAGTTCTTCGCGAAGTCGTCGGTGAAGTTGAAGCCGTCCCAGAGTGCCGGGAGGGTCAGCTGCATGGCGACCACGGCGGCCGGCAGGGTCACCAGCTGGGCGAGCAGATAGGTCCAGCCGGTCAACCAGCCCCATTCGCGGCCACCCAGGTGTCGCGCCCACTGGTACGCCGCGCCGGCGTACGGGAAGCGGGCGGCCATCTCGGCGAAGACCAGGGCCACGGCCATCTGGCCGATGAAGACGATCGGCCAGAACCAGATGAATCCGGGGCCGCCGAAGGCGTAGCCGATGAACCAGACCTGGAAGAGGCCGGTCATCACGGAGAGTCCGGAGAAGCTGGCGGCGAAGGAGCTGAAGGGGCCCATGCCGCGGCGGCGCTTCTCGTGCCCGTGCGGGGGCTCGCTGCTGTGACTGTGTGCTGCCGAACCGGACATCGGCCCAACCTTTCTTGGCAACTGGAGACGTGCGTCACACGGTCCAATAATGTCGTACTAATGTCAAGAGATCATCCAAAGGGCGCCCGTGCGGAGAGGTGATCGCACGCTCAGGCGTCCCCAACTTCTGCATAAACGTGCAATGCACAATCCTGAGGCATCGCAGATGTATGCAGGCGCCGATGAGGTGGGGAGACTTTTGATTGTTCCCGGATGTTCTCGGGTCATCCGGGATCCGGTGAGGGAGCCAACAGCAAGGGAGGCGGGCCGATGAAGACATTGCGTCGATTGGCGTTGTCACTGGCCGCGCTCGGGCTTGCTGCTGGAACGGTGACGGGGGTTTCGGGCACCACCGGCACAGCGGACGCGGCATCTCACCACGTCTCGCGCCTCGCCGATACTGGTTGGGACTGAACAACAGGGGCGGACGGCCGGCCTACGCTTCCAGGTCGCTGTCCGCCCCGGTCCCGCCGCCACTGAGTTGCGTGCGCGCCATCGCGTGCCCCAGTTGGAACCGGGTCTCGACACCGAACTCGTCCTTGAGCGCCGCGACATAGCTCGCGTAGGTGCGGGTGCTGACCCCCATCCGCTTGGCGCTGGCGTTGTCGCTGTGCCCCTCCAGGAGCATCCGGGCCGTCATGTTGAAGACATCGGCGGCGATCGCCCGCTGGGTCGACCCGCCGCGGTCGGTGAACTCGGTGGCACGCTCCCAGTAGCGCTCGAAGATGTCGGCGAGATAGGCGACCAGGCCGGGATCGTGGATGGCCACCGCCGTGTCGGTTCCGGCGGCGCCCGGAACGATCGCCAGTCGCCGGTCCACCACGATCAACCGGTTGAAGAACTCGTCGAGGGTGCGCACCTGCGCCCCCAGCTTGGTCACCGCGGCGACGTAGTCGTTGGTGGCGGTGCTGCGGCGGGCCGAGTGCTGATAGAGCGTCCGCATCCGTACGCCGTTCTCCAGCGCCCGGGTGTCTCGCGCCAGGGCCACCTTGAGGATGGCCGCGGAGCGCGCCCCGGCGGGCTGCGCGGTGAGGAGTTCCTGGTCCGCGTCGGCCACTACGGACTGGAGGAAGCGGTTGATGTTGGCCGGGCCGGCGATCTCGGTGAGTGGCCCGCCGACGCTGTGGGTGCGCCGGTAGATCTGCCCGAGCTCGGCGAAGGCAGTGGCCCATTCGCTCGACTCGGCCAGCAGGTCCGCCGCCTGCGCGCCGAGGGGCGCCACCACACGGGACTGGACCAGGGCGGGATCGAGCGCGGTGACCGTGTCGCCCTCACGGCCGACCAGGCCGAGGTCGAGCAGCAGCGCCAGGGCGTCGTGGTCGGCGCCGCCGGAGCGGAAGCGCTGGGCCCGGGCAGGGAGCGAGGCGTGCTCGACGATCTCGCGATAGAGCATCCCGGCGCGTCCGCGCAGCAACTCCCGCCGAGACGGCCCTTGCTCGAGATCGCTCTCCATCACAGGCATTGTGCCCCACTCGGTGTCATCGAACCTTTGCGGCACGACTGAGCCGATTTCACTTGGCCCACGGGCTCGCGCTACACTTCCACGGCTGCTGCGCCCGTAGCTCAACGGATAGAGCATCTGACTACGGATCAGAAGGTTTGGGGTTCGAATCCCTACG
>JASLCW010000174.1 GCA_030151765.1 Marmoricola sp. | reverse complement strand
CCTCCTCGAGGGTCTCGTACTGCATCACCGCCCAGCCGCCGACGACCTCCTTGGCCTCGGCGTACGGGCCGTCGACACGGCTGACCTCACCCTTGCGGACGACGAAGTTGACGGCATCCTCGGTGCCGTAGAGGCCGCCACCGTCAAGGAAGACACCGCTGGCGGCGCGTTCACCGATGTGGGCGTCCATCGCCTCGAAGAGCGACTGAGGCGGGGTGCCGATGTTCTCTTCCATCCTCACGAATCCCATGAAACGCGGCATTGTGATCACTCCTGGTGGTTGGTGTGGACTTGCTTCTCACCGGTACGTCGAACATAGGCCGCCGACTTCGACATCGGCATCCCAAAAAGATGAAACCAAAGAAGATCGTGTCCAGAGCACCGCGTGCTGCCCTCGCTGCTTCACGAAAAGCAGATGGAGGCCCCGCTGACGCGGAGCCTCCATCTCTTCGTTCGCTCCCCCGGTTGGACTCGAACCAACAACCGTCCGATTAACAGTCGGAAGCTCTGCCAATTGAGCTACAGGGGATCGCGCGGGCATACGTTAGCAAGCGCGAGGGGCGCCTGTGAAATCGGTTCCCCGGGAACGGCTCACTCTACGCCGACGGACTGATCCCGCAGGTCCCGGCGGTGCTGTTCGAGCGCGACGAGTTCGGTGAACATGCGGTTGTAGCCCTCGGCGTCGGTGGCCGGGTTGGTGCGCTGGAGACGCGACTTGAGGTCCTCCACGCGGCGCTGGGCGGTGAGCTCGCGGAGCTTCACGTCGTGGAGCCGGGCATAGCCCTCGGTCGGCTCCTTGCCGAGGCGGAGCGGCTCGACGGCGATCGCACTGACCATCTCCCGGACCGGCCCCATCAACTGCTCACCGACCGCGGTCAGCCAGCGTGTGGACTCGGTCGGCGGCGGCCAGGCCTTCCTGATGCCGGTCCAGAGCTCCCGGTACGCCGGATGCGTGAAGTCGTCGACCTCGACCCTCTCGGGGATGCCGGTGACCAGATCGGGGCGCTGCAGCACCAGCTTGAGCAGCTCGCGCTCGATCATCAGCCGCGGATCGTTGGGGTTGGGATAGGCGAACTGCTCGACGGCCGGTTCAGGGGCGGCGGGCGCCTGCTGGGGGCGCTCCGCGGTCTGCGCACGGCCCCGGCTGGCGGCCCGGCGTACCTCCTGGCGCGCCTCGTCCGGGCTGATCCCGATCATGCCGGCCAGCTCGCGGGCGAAGGCGTCGACCTTGGACCGGTCGCGGATGCTCGAGACCAGCCGGGCGCCCTCACGGAGCGCGTCGATGCGCCCATCGGCCCGATCGAGGTCGTGCCGCTCGACGACATTGGCGAGCACGAAGCGGTAGAGCGGCGTACGGCTGGCAACCAGGTCGCGTACGGCGTCCTCGCCCTTCTGAAGGCGCAGGTCACACGGGTCCAAGCCACCGGCCTCGATCGCCACATAGGTCTGACCGGCGAAGATCTGGTCGCCCTGGAAGGCCCGCAGCGCCGCCTTCTGACCGGCCGCGTCGCCGTCGAAGGTGAAGATCACCTCGCCGCGGAATTCGTCATGGTCCTGCAGCAGCCGCCGGATCACGCGCGCATGGTCGTCGCCGAAGGCGGTGCCACAGGTGGCCACCGCGGTCTTGATGCCGGACAGGTGGCAGGCCATCACATCGGTGTAGCCCTCGACGATGACCGCCTGCGATTCGCGGGCGATCTCGCGGCGCGCGAGGTCGATGCCGTAGAGGACATGGCTCTTCTTGTAGAGCGTGGTCTCGGGGGTGTTGAGGTACTTGGCCTCGATCCGGTCGTCGTCGAAGAGCCGCCGGGCACCGAAGCCGAGGGTGTCACCGCTCGTGTCGCGGATCGGCCAGATCAGCCGCCCGCGGAAACGGTCGTACAGACCGCGCCCCTCGCCGGCGACCCCGCTCGCGACCAGTTCCTTGTCGCTGAAGCCCTTCTGCCGCAGGTGTTTGACCAGGTCCTCTCCCCCGCGAGGCGCGAAGCCGACGCCGAAGGTGTCCGCCGCGTCCTTGTCGAAGCCGCGCTCGTCGAGGAACTGCCGCGCCGTCATCGCGTCCGGGGTGAGCAACTGCTCCCGGTAGTAGTCGGCCGCGGCGGCATTGGCCGCGACCAGCCGGGCGCGCTGCGGGCCACCCGAGGGCCGCGACGGTCCGGCGCCCTCCTCGTACCGGAGCACGATGCCGGCCTTCTCCGCGAGCCTCTCGACCGTCTCGGTGAAGCCCAGTCCGTCGATGTCCATCACGAACCGGATGACATCGCCGCCGGCCCCACAGCCGAAGCAATGGTAATAGCCCCGCGACGGGGTGACATTGAAGCTCGGGGACTTCTCGTCGTGGAAGGGACAGAGGCCCTTGAAGTTGCCACCACCGGCATTGCGGAGAGTCACATAACCGGAGACGACCTCGTCGATGCGGGTGCGCTCGCGGACCAGTGCGATGTCTTCGTCACGGATCCGGCCGGCCACGAGGTGAGTGTACGGGGACGCGCCGAGAGGCTCGGGGCGCTACCGTCAGCCCAGGAAAACCGAGCCGGAGAGGGTGGTCATGTCCGTCGTCGAGCGCATCGACCAGTGGCAGCAGCGCCATCCCGTCGTCGGCTTCCCCCTCGCCACGATCTACAAGTTCGGCGACGACTTCGGCAACTACCTCTCCGCGCTGCTCACCTACTACGCCTTCGTGTCGATCCTGCCCCTGCTGCTGCTCGCCTCGACCGTGCTGAGCTGGGTCCTGGTCGACAATCCCGGGCTGCAGAAGGAACTCCTCGATTCCGCACTGGGCTCCTTCCCGGTCGTCGGCCAGCAGCTCAAGGCCCCCGAGGCGCTCAGCGGCGGCACCGCCGGCGTGGTCGTCGGCGTCATCGTGGCGACGTACGGCGCCCTCGGGGTCGCCCAGGCCCTCCAGTACGCCGGCAACACGACGTGGGGTGTCCCCCGCAACAGTCGCCCCAATCCCTTCCTCTCACGCGGCCGGTCCTTCATCGTCGTCCTGCTCGTCGGCGTGAGCGCTCTCATCGCGGTCAGTGCCTCGATCTTCCTGCACAAGTACTGGGAGGGCAGCGCACTCGGCCTGCGCATCATCGGCTTCCTGGTGGGCGCACTCGTCTTCACGGTCGGCCTGATCCCTGCCTTCCAGCTGGCGATCCGTCAGCACCTCAAGGTCAGCGTGATGGTGCCGGGAGCGATCTTCGCCGGAGTCGGCCTGCAACTGCTGCAGACCTTCGGCTATTCCTACGTCGACGGGGTGATCCGGCACGCCTCGGACATCAATGCCGTCTTCGCGACCGTCATCGGCATGCTCGCGTATCTCTACCTGGCCGCGACGATCGTCGTACTCGGCATGGAGCTCAACGCGGTCCGTGCCCACCGGCTCTGGCCGCGCGCGCTCCTGACGCCCTTCACCGACGACGTCGATCTCACCCCGGCGGACCATGCGGCGTACCGGCGACAGGCACAGGCCCAGCGACACAAGGGCTATCAGGAGATCGAGGTGGTCTTCCACGAGCGGCCACGCCCCGACGAGGTCGAGGAGACCGTCAGCGACACAACCGGTGATGCCACCCCACCGCGGACGCATCGGTCAGCGCAGCCAGCTGATCGATCACCACACGATGACGAGCCGCGTCATCGTTCGCCTCGGTGAAGTCCACGCGGAACTGCGGATCGAGCGAGTCCGGCGCACCGGCCACGAGTGCGGCATGCAGCTCGGCCAGGAGCTCGCGCTGACGGCTCATCAAGGCCACCCGGCCCGCCGCCTGCATCACGTAGTGCGCGGCGATCGACTTCAGTACGCCGATCTGCAACGCGGTCCGCTCCGGCACGATCACGTCCGCGCGGTGGCGGACGAGAGGCTCCTCGCCGAAGACTTCACGGGTGGCCTCCTGCACGCCCCCGCAGAAGACGCCGATGAGGTCGCTGGTGAGGTTCTTGAGGGCGGCCAGGCCGCGCCGCGATCCGTCGTACGACGCCGGCCAGGATGCGGCAACCCGTAGCTCGGCGAAGGCACCCTCGAAGGCGTCGTCGGCGACCTCCGGGAGGTACCAGTCACGCGCGGTCTCCCAGACGCCGGCGCGGGCACTCTCATCGGTCAGCACCTCCAGCGGGATCTTCCCGGCGACGATGCCGTCCTCGAGATCGTGCACCGAGTAGGCGACATCGTCGGCGAAGTCCATCACCTGCGCCTCGACGCACCGCCGCTCCCCCGCGACTCCCCGGCGTAGCCACGCGAAGGTCTCGAGCTCGTCGTCGTACACGCCGAACTTGCGCATCACCTTGGGCGCGCCGTCGGTGTGGAAGCCGCGGGCCGGCGGCGCGGACGCGCGCGTCCACGGGTACTTCGTGCAGGCATCCAGCGTGGCCCGCGTGAGATTGAGGCCGAGCGAGTGACCGTCCTCCGAGAAGGTCTTCGCCTCGAGCCGGGTGAGGATCCGCAGCGTCTGCGCATTGCCCTCGAAGCCGCCGCAGTCGGTCGCGAGGTCGTTGAGCGCGCGCTCGCCGTTGTGCCCGAAGGGCGGGTGACCGAGGTCGTGCGCCAGCGCTGCCGTCTCGGCGAGGTCGGGGTGACAGCCCAGCGGGTGCGCGAGATCGCGCGCCACCTGGGCCACCTCGAGGCTGTGGGTGAGCCGGTTGCGCACGAAGTCGTCGCTCTGCGGCCCGACCACCTGCGTCTTCGCGGCCAGCCGCCGCAGGGAGGCGGCGTGCACCACCCTGGCCCGGTCACGCTCGAAGGGCGTCCGCTCCGGCGCCACGACCCGTTTGCCCGGCTCGGCCAGCCGCCGCTCGCGATCCGCGGCGTCGTAGCACTCATCGTGGGTCCAGGTCACCCGGCGAGGGTACCGGCGCATCAATCCCTCGGCAGTAGCCGCGGGCAGACGACTGGAGGGCAAGGTCGCTCCCCGACATACGGTGGTCTCGGGTCGAGACCATGGCAGCGACGACGGCGCCCGGCTCGGGTTTCAGCAGGAGCCCGGCTCCACCGTCGTCGTAGGAGGTCCCCGCTCAGGGCACGGGTGATGGCAGGACGGCTGTCTCGGGGTTGCGGCCGCCTCCCGACTCACGGCCGCGCGGCTTGTTATGCGCATGACAAGTTTTCGGTTCGGGCCGCGGAAGGCGCATCCACGTTCTTATCAACGATCGCACGTATGTTCGTATTTCGATAGATTGGTGGAAACCTCTCGGGAGGGCACCATGACCAGTCCAGCATTACCAACGGCACCGCCTCTGCCGGCGATCCTGCAGTGCGCGACCGACCTGGCGACTGCACTGGGGAAGGTCGGTGAGGCCCAGGCTGTCTTCCTGACGACCGACGAGAAGAAGGCCGCGCTGCAGCAGTTGGTGGCGGTGGAGGCTCAGGTCCATGAACTGCTGCTGCGGGTGATGGCCGCGGCCGGTGACGTGGTCGAGGAGACCGGGAGCCACGACATCGCCGCCTGGCTGGCGGCCACCAGCCGCGTGCGCATCAGCGAGGCGCGTCATGACCAGAAGCTGGCCGCCGCGCTCGATGACCGCTATCCCGCGATCGCCGAAGCGATGCGGTCCGGTGCCGTGAACACGACACAGGCCCATGTGATCACCGGATGCCTCGACACACTGGTCACCTACGCCGAGGTCGATGCCGAGACGCTGGCACGGGCCGAGGAGCACCTGGTCGCCCAGGCCGCCCACTACGGCCCTCGCCCGCTCGCGAAGCTGGCGCAGCACGTGCTCGACGTGATCGCTCCCGAGATCGCCGACGAAGCCGATGCCCGCCGCCTGGCCACGCTGGAGGCCGACGCCGCGACGAAGAGCCGGTTGAGCCTTCGCCGCCAGGGTGACGGCACCACCCGCGTCTCGGGACTGCTCCCCGATGTCGTCGCCACCCGACTCGCCACCTACCTCGAGGCCTTCACCAACCCCCGCATCGCAGGCCACGACGACCCGGAGAGGCCGGCCGGCCCCGAGACGTCGGGCACACCCGACATCCTGACCCGGCTCCCCTACCCCAAGAAGCTCGGACAGGCCTTCGGTCAGTTCCTCGAGACCATCGACCCCAGGCGACTTCCCCTCCATGGCGGTGACGCCACCACCCTGATCGTCACGATGACCCTCGACCAGCTTCGAGCCGACCTGGCCACCGCCGACATCCTCGGCGCCGGCGCCATCCCAGGAAGCTCCGACCCTGCCTCCTGGACCGGGGGCGACCAGATCACCGCGGCCCAGGCAAGGCGCCTGGCCTGCAATGCCGGCATCGTCCCCGCCGTCCTCGGCAGCAAGTCCGAAATCCTCGACCTGGGCCGTACCGCCCGCCTCTTCAGCCGAGCCCAACACCGCGCCATGGCACTACGCGACCGCACCTGCCGAGCCGAAGGCTGCGATCGACCAGCACGATGGTGCGAGGCACATCACCTCAGACTGTGGTCCGAAGGCGGCTCCACCGACATCGACGACGGCGCCCTGCTCTGTGCCGAGGACCACCACCGCATCCACGACCCCGACTACGGGTACGACCTGCTGCCCAACGGCGACATCCGATTCCACCGCCGAAGCTGAGTCGCCCGGTCGTGATGCGTCGACTACAGCCACCCGTTGGCGTCGGCGATGATCGCCGCCTCCGAGCGGTTCGCGGCGCCGGTCTTGCCGATCGCCGCCGACAGGTGATTGCGGACGGTGCCCTGGGAGAGGAAGAGCCGCTGGGCGATGGTCGCGACCGAGGCACCCTCCCGGGCCTCGCGGAGTACGTCGGTCTCGCGGGCGGTCAGGGGCGACTCGCCGGCCACCAGGGAGTCGGTCGCCAGCGCCGGATCGACCACGCGCAGCCCGGCGTGGACGCGTCGTACCGCGTCGGCGAGCTGGGCGGCCGGGGTGTCCTTGACCACGAAGCCGGAGGCGCCCGCCTGCAGGGCGCGACGCAGGAAGCCCGGGCGGCCGAAGGTGGTCACGATCAGCACCCGCACCTCGGGCAGCGCCTCACGGAGGGCCGCCGTGGCGGCGATCCCGTCGAGGCCGGGCATCTCCACGTCGAGGAGCGCCACGTCGGGATGGTGCTCGCGCGCGGCCGCTACGACGGCGTCGCCCGAGCCGACCTCGGCCACCACCTCGAGATCGCCCTCGAGACTCAGCAGTGCCGAGAGGGCACCGCGGACCAGGGCCTGGTCGTCGGCCAGCAACAGCCGGATCACGAGGCCACCACCTTCAGGGAGAAGCCCGGCTCCAGGTCGGTGGTCACCAGCGTCGCGCCCAATGCGGCGGCGCGCTCGCGCAGGCCGGTGAGGCCGTTGCCGGAGCCGACCGCGGCCCCTCCCGGACCGCGACCGTCGTCGCGCACCTCGACCGAGTCCCGCGCCAGTACGACGGCGCAGCTGCGCGCGTGGCTGTGCCGCAGCACATTGGTGACGCCCTCCCGGATCGTCCAGGCGAAGAGCTCGCGGAGGTCGCTCGGAACCTCATCGGTCGAATTGGGCAGGTCCGCCTCGATCTCGGCCGCCGTCAGGGCCGCCCGCGCCCGGGCCAGCTCTCCGGGCAGGGTCAGCTCCCGGTAGCCCTCGACGGCCCGGCGCACATCGGCCAGCGCGTCGCGCGAGAGCCGCTCCAGTTCCTTCACCTCGACCCTCGCCCGCTCGGGATCGACCTCCATCAGGCGCGAGGCCAGTTCGGCCTTCACGGTGATCACGGTCAGCGAGTGCCCGAGGATGTCGTGCAGGTCGCGAGCGAAGCGATTGCGCTCCTCGGAGACCACCAGCCGGCTGTTCTCGTGCTGAGCGGACACGAGCTCGGCATTGCGCAGCATCATCATCTGGATGCCGAGCACGGCCAGGCCGGCGGCGAAATTACTGAGCAGCAAGCCGTCGTCGCGGTGCCATCCGGGCAGCGCCGCTCCGGCGACCCACCAGCCGAGGGCGTTGACGACCGCGAGCCCGAGCCCGATCGGCATCGGCACGGCCATCACGCACATCACCGTGAGGTAGACCGCCGACGCCTCGCCCGGCTGGCCGATGGCGACCACCAGGGCGAGGGCCATGGCCACCGCGATCCCGAGTTTCGTGAGCGCCGACCCGGTCGATATCTCCAGCTTTCCGCGACGCATCTCCACGCGTCGTACGGCGAAGACGTACATGTACCAAGCGGTGAAGGAGATCGTGAGGACGATGCCCGCCCAGCCGGCGAACTCGTCCCGGCGATCCCATGCCGCCGACAGCGGCTGGAGCATGAAGAGCGTCCAGATCCCGATGAAGAAGAGGCCGATCCGGCCGGGGCGATCGCCGTCGTCGCCCCAGCCGGACTGCTCATAGGCACTCACCGGACCGCTCACGGAAGTCACGTTCTCACACTCGCGCGGTGTCCTTGCTCATCCGCCAGGCGGCTCCACCCACGAAGAGCCCCAGCCACACGAGGGCATTGACCACGGCGTACCAAGGCAGTTCGTGGGTCAGCGGTGACCGGGCCACCTCGGAGACGCCGTACATCGGCGTCCAGTAGGCGATGTGACGCACCGCGTCGGAGTACTGGTCGAGCGGGATGAAGAGACCGCCCAGGAAGGAGACCAGCGCCAGTCCGGGCCCGAGCACCTGCATCACGTTCTCACTCGGCAGCAGGTAGCCGGCGAAGACGCCGAGCGCCGCGAACGTGACCGTGCAGAGCAGCGTCAGCAGGGCGCAGTAGATCCAGGTGTCGGTAGGCATCTGCGGGGTCCCGCGGACGGCGCCGACGATGTTCACGATCGTCACCGAGACACCGGCCATCACCAGCGCGACACTCGCCTTCACGACGATGTAGGCGATCGGGTTGAGCGGGGTCAGCCGCAGCTGCCGCGACCACCCCAGCGCACGCTCGGTGGCGACCATCGCGCCACCAGCTGCGGCCATCAGGGCGCCGCCGTACAGCGCCATCGAGACCATGACGTAGGCCGAGACATTGCCGTGCAGGCCGTGCCCGAGTGACTTGTTCCCCTGGTTGCCCGATCCGAAGACGAAGAACATCGCCGTCGGGAAGACCAGCGCGAAGATGATCGTCCGCTTGTTGCGGACCATGCGGCGCAGCTCCAGCTTGAGCAGCGTCGGGTTGAGTCCGCCGAAGGGCGGCACCTTCCGGGTGTTCGGGTCGATGGTGGCGACGCTCATGCCCAGCACCTCGTTCCTCGGTACTGGTCCTGGCGCCTCATTGTTCGCTCGCTGTGCTCGCTCATGCGAGTGCTCCTTCGTCGTCGGAGGTGAGGTTGATGAAGGCCTCTTCCAGACCCTTGGCCGTGATCTCCAGGTCGCGCGCGTCGGTCCGGGTGAGCAGATAGCGGGCGACCGCGTCGCTGTCCTTGGTGTGCACGTAGAACTGATCGCCACGGACCTCCACGCTGTCCACACCCCCGAGAGCGGACAGCGCGGAGGTCACGGCGGAATCGGGATTCGGCAGCGTCGCCCGGACCGTACG
Source organism: Marmoricola sp. (assembly GCA_030151765.1). Lineage (GTDB taxonomy): Bacteria > Actinomycetota > Actinomycetes > Propionibacteriales > Nocardioidaceae > Marmoricola. Next base: position 2,964 of record JASLCW010000174.1, on the reverse strand, counting down.
ACCGGACGCGAGCGACTTGATCTCGCTGCCGGAACCGTCGGCCACGATCCGGCCGTTGGCGACCAGCACGATGCGATCGGCGTACTGGTCCGCCTCCTCGAGATAGTGGGTCGCGAAGAGCACGGTCCGGCCGTGCCGGGCGTCGTCGCGGATGCTCGACCAGAAGGCACGGCGACCCTCGACGTCCATGCCCGTGGTCGGCTCGTCGAGCAGCAGCAGTGCCGGATTGGGCAGCAGCGCCATCGCGAAGCGCAGTCGCTGCTGCTCACCTCCGGAGCACTTGCCGACCTTGCGGTCCGCGATGCCCTTAATGCCGGCCCGCTCGAGCACCTCGTCGATCGGTCGGATGTCGGAGAAGAGGCAGGCGGTGTACTCGACGGTCTCCCGGACGGTCATGTCCTTGAGCAGACCGCCGGTCTGCATCACCGCGGAGACCAGCCCGCGCGCCACCGCCTCGCGCGGCTTCAGGCCCATCACCGCGACCCCGCCCGAGGTGGGCTGCGAGAGCCCGAGGAGCATGTCGATGGTGGTGGTCTTGCCGGCCCCGTTGGGGCCGAGGAAGGCCACGATCTCGCCCGGCTGGATGGTCAGGTCGATCCCGCGGACCGCGTGGACATGGCCGAAGTCCTTGGTGACGGACGTCAGGCTCAATGCTGATGTTGGCATGACCTCATCGTGTCGGCCCCGAGTACGTCGTACCTCGGGTGAGTGTCACGAGGAGGTCATGACATTTGTCAGCGTGTCCTCCTACTCATCTGACGACGTGGACCTTGAGCACGCGGAGCTGATGACCGACACGGGCACCGATGTTCCAGTACGGGTGCCGCACCATCCCGGCCGAGAACGTGACTCCCAGCGCCCATCGTCCCGGGCCGATCCGGTGGAAGGCGTGGTCCTCACCCTGCGGTCGCCGGGGATGGAGCGAGGCGTCGACGTAGCGCGGCTGCGACGCGGCCGCCACCAGCATCGTGTAGGTGTGCCCGGCCCGGACCACGTAGGAGCCGTTCTGATAGGCGGCACCGGTGAGGACGAAGGAGCTGACCCGGACGGTACGACGGGCCTTCGCGACATTGCCCGCCTTGTCGGTCGCGGTGGCGACGTAGACCTCCGAGTCGCCACGACGGTGACGGCTGATCTTGCAGGTGGCCACCCCGGAGAGGTGATCACGCGCCACACAACGGCCCGCCGGCGCCTTCGCGAAGTACGGCGCGCCGCTTGCGAGCCCGCCGACCGACACCCTCGGTCGAGTGCGGTCGATGTTGATGCCGGTGACCGACACGGTCGCGATGCCGCCGTCGACTGCGCTGATCGTCCGCGAGACCGACTGGGCGGCACCGTTGCGCGACAGGGTGACAGGTCCCGGGCAGCCGGTGACCAGGGCGGCACCCTTATTCGTGCACGTGAAGCGCACCATCACCGGGCCGCGGTACCAGCCGCTCCGGGTCCGCGGATGTGCCGCGACCACCTTCGCCACGATCGAGGGATCCTGCCGGGTCGTGGACGCGGACGAGGCCAGGAAGTCGGTGTCGCCGGTGTACTGCGCCGAGACCGCGTCCGTCTTTCCGGTGGGCAGGGTGTGGTTCAGGGTCGCGACGCCACCGGCCAGCGGGGCCGATCCGACCGGGCTGCCGTCGACCGAGAAGACGACCGTGCCCGTCGGGGTGCCTGCGCCCGGCGCCACGGGGGTCACCGTCGCGGTCAGGGAACTCGGGTGCACGGTGACCGCGGTCGTCGTCGCGGCCTGGTCGACGACGAGGGTGGCCGGATCCGCGCTCGAGGTGGCGTACTTCGTCTGGTCGTCAGGGGTGAACACCGCGCCGACCGGGTGCGAGCCCGGAGTGAGTCCGGTAAGCGCCGGGCTGGTCGCCTGGCCGCCCGACACCGTCACGGGCGTACCCACATCGTTGCCGTCCACCGAGAACTGGACGGCTCCGGCAAGGCCGTCCGTGACCGTCGCGGTCGCGGTCGTCGACTGCCCGAAGACGATCTCAGCATCGCCGAGGTCCACGGTGGTCACGGTCGGGGCGAGAGCCGTCGTGATGGTCTGGCTCACCTCCGGAGCGGCGTCGTAGTTCGCATCGCCGACCTGGTCGGCCACGACCACGCAGGAACCGGCGTGATCGAAGGAGACCGTGATGCCGGTGATCGAGCAGGCCGAACCGGTGGTGCCGGCTCCGAGCGAGAAGGTCACCGGGTTGCCGGATCCGCCGCCGACCGCCGCGAGAGTCTGCTGGTCCCCTACGGTCGCCGGTGAGGTGAGCGGGGTGAAGGTGATGGCCTGTGCACCCTTCCCGACCGTGATCGTCTGGCTGTCACCGGTCGCGTCCGGGGAGACACCGTTGCTTGCGGTGACGGTGAAGGTGGATGCTCCGGTGGCGGTCGGGGTGCCGGAGAGCACTCCGCCGCTGCTCAGGCTCAGACCTGCCGGCAGCGCCCCGGAGGAGACCGCGAAGGTCGGGGCGGGCCCGCCGGACGCGGTGAAGCTGTACGAGTACGGCGTTCCCACGGCTGCGGTGGAGGGAGCGCTGTCTGCGGTGAACAGCGGGGGTGATGGCAGGTAGGTGAACGCTCCGACGATGGGGAGGGTGACCCCGCCTACCGTGGTCACGTAGACCGTCTGCGCTCCGTTGGGCAGCGTCGCCGGAGAAGGAACGGTGGCAATCACCTGGGTGCCGGTCGAGGAGGTCACCGCTGCGGCGACTCCGCCGATGGTCACGCTCGCACCTGCAAGACCGACGCCGTCGATGGTCACCGAGCTGCCGGCGATCCCGGACGCCGGCGAGACCGAGGTGAGCTTGGACGGGTAGTACAAGGTGACCGACCCGTTGCCGGCGTGGGTGTCCACCGCACCGCTCAACGTGCCCGCGAAGTAGGAACCCCCACCCCCCCCGCCCCCCGCACCACCAAAGACGAAGCGGACGCCGCCCCCACCCCGGTAGCCGCCGCCAACAACCCCGGCCAAAC
>JASLCW010000167.1 GCA_030151765.1 Marmoricola sp. | reverse complement strand
GCCTGCTGGTCGTGGACTGCGGCGTTCTCTTCCCCGAGGAGAACCATCCCGGCGTCGACCTGATCCTGCCCGACTTCGACGCGATCCGGGACCGGCTGGACCTGATCGACGGTCTGGTGCTGACCCACGGTCACGAGGACCACATCGGCGCCGTGCCCTATCTGCTCCGCGAGCGCGACGACATCCCGCTGGTCGGTTCCAAGCTGACGCTCGCGCTGGTCGGCTCCAAGCTGCGTGAGCATCGCCTGAAGAACACCGTCCAGCACGAGGTGCGCGAAGGCGATCGGATCAGCCTCGGCCCCTGGGACCTGGAATTCGTCGCGGTCAACCACTCGATCCCCGACGCGCTCGCGGTGGCGATCCGCACCGGTGCCGGCATGGTCCTGCACACCGGCGACTTCAAGATGGACCAGCTTCCGCTGGACGGCCGGATCACCGACCTGCGCGCCTTCGCGCGGCTGGGGGAGGAGGGCGTCGACCTCTTCCTGCCCGACTCGACCAATGCCGAGGTGCCGGGCTTCACGACCGCCGAGAAGGACATCGCTCCCGTCCTCGACCGGGTCTTCGAGAAGTCGCAGCAGCGGATCATCGTCGCCTGCTTCGCCAGCCATGTGCACCGCGTCCAGCAGGTTCTCGACGCGGCCGCCACGCACGGCCGCAAGGTCGCGTACGTCGGCCGCTCGATGGTGCGCAACATGGCGATCGCGCGCGATCTCGGCTATCTCACCGTGCCGCCCGACCTGCTGGTCGACGCCAAGGCGCTCGCGGACATGCCGCCCGAGAAGGTCGTGCTGATCTCCACCGGCTCGCAGGGCGAACCGCTCTCCGCACTGGCCCGGATCGCCCAGAACAACCACAACTTCGTCACGATCGAGCCGGGCGACACCGTCGTACTCGCGTCGTCGCTGATCCCCGGCAACGAGAACGCCGTCTATCGGGTGATCAACGGACTGATCCGATGCGGCGCCGATGTGGTGCACAAGGGCAATGCGCTGGTGCACGTCTCCGGTCACGCCAGCGCCGGCGAACTTCTCTACTGCTACAACATCCTCCGGCCGCGCAACGTCCTGCCGGTGCACGGCGAGATCCGGCACATGCACGCCAATGCCGACCTGGCGCGGGCCTCCGGCGTACCGGCGGACCACGTCGTCGTGGCCGAGGACGGTGTCGTCGTCGACCTGATCGACGGCCGCGCCCGGGTCACCGGCAAGGTGCAGTGCGGCTATGTCTTCGTCGACGGGTCCTCGATCGGTGACATCACCGAGGCCTCGCTGAAGGATCGCCGCATCCTCGGTGAGGAGGGCTTCATCTCGGTCATCGTCGTCATCGACACCCAGACCGGCAAGGTGATCAGCGGCCCGGAGATCCAGGCGCGTGGCTTCGCCGAGGACGATGCCACCTTCGACAAGGTCCGGCAGCCGATCATCGACGCGCTCGACAAGGCGCTCGCCGACGGTGTCGAGGACAGCTATCAACTGCAGCAGGCGATCCGCCGGGTGGTCGGGCGCTGGGTGTCGAGCACGCACCGGCGCCGCCCGATGATCATCCCGGTCGTTCTGGAGGCCTGATGGAGCCGCCACTCGTCTCGGACGCCGAGTACGTCTCCTACGAGATGTGGGGCTCCGCCTTCTTCCGTACGGCGGTGACGGCGGATCGCATCCGCGGTGCGGTGTCTGCCCTGGCCGGTCGCCCGATCGACTTCGGTCCCATCGGCGCCGGTCCCGGCAAGATCGCGAAGATCAGCGCCACAGGGGCGATCGGGGAGCCGGGCATCACGCCGACGGACGCGGATGCGCTGGCCTATCGCGTGGTCATCCCGGTGACGCTCGACTTCGAGGTGGGCCTGCCGGACGGGGCGCATCGCTTCCACGCCGAGCTCGAGGTACCGGTCGTCCTGACCGCCCGGGCGCTGACCGGCGTACGGATCTACATCGACGTCACTCCGCCGACCGCGGGTGAGGTCGCCGCGAGCGTCCGGGCCGAGGGCCTGCGGGCCGGCCTGATGCAGCGCCTGGTCAACATCGAGGGCGAGCTCCGCCGCTTCGTCGCCAAGTACGTCGCCCGCGAGATGAACAAGCCCGAGATCGCGAAGGCCCGGATCATCGACGTGGCCGGCTCGGTGGACAGGGCCTGGTCGGCGATCTCGCCGGCCGGGGCGGCCAAGGTGACCGACGATCTCAACGTCGCTCTGGAGGATGAGATCCGGGAACGCGAGGATGACTTCCTCGAGGAGTGAGCCGGCTTCGGGGGCTGAATCCGCTGGTGTGGTTGTTCTCCGGGCGCGTCAGGCTTCTTTCGGCTGGGCGCCGTTGGTGGGTCCGGGTCTCGGGGTGGTCACCGCGAAAGCGCAGCGACGAAGCGAGACCGGCATCGGGTCGACGCAGTCTCCCGGCTCACGGTGGGCGCGGGGAATCCCGGGGTCTCAGCTGCCACATCGTGCACTCCGGTTCGGCCGTGCACACGGTTCACCTGCCGATCACACCGAGCTCGGTGTGATCGGTGGGCAAAGGGTGTGTTCGACGGTGCCTATGACCTCCCACCAACACCGCCAGCCACACCGACATCAGAGGTGACTGACGATCATGCATTTTCGACCCAGATCATGCGAAATAACGGCTGATCCAGGGGGAAGATGCATGATCGTAGTCGTGGGGCCGCCCGTGAGCCGGGAAACCGGCGCAACCCCGTGCCGGCCTCGCTCCGTCGTTGCCGCCTTCCTGTGACCAGAAGCCGCGAGTGAGCCGCCAGCGGCGCCCAGCCGAAAGCAGCGCCATTGCGCCCCGAACGTCCGAAGCAGCGGATGGGGCGGATGGGGTGGTGGCTCGCCACCACCCCCTACAGTTGCCGCGTGCCCAGAGTCCCCGCGCGATGGTTGCCCTGGCTGACGGGCGCGGTCGTCGCAGCGCTCTGCGCCACGCTCGCCATCGCGCGCTATCGCGCCTTCGTGACGCCCTCGTGGGATCTGGCCATCTTCGCCGAGGTGGTCGGGCACTATGCGCATTTCCAGGCACCCTTCGCGGAGGTGAAGGGTCCGGGCTTCAACTTCCTCGGAGACCACTTCAGCCCGGCCCTCGCGGTGCTGGCGCCCGTGTACCGGATCTTCCCGAGTCCGCTGACCCTGTTGGTGGCGCAGGCCCTGCTCCTCGGACTGTCGGTGGTTCCCGTCGTCCGGGCCGCCGTACGCCGGTTGCCCGTCGTGCTCGCTCTGCTGATCGGCATCGGGTACGGCGCCTGCTTCGGCCTGGCGAATGCCGTGCTGGTCGAGTTCCACGAGGTCGCACTCGCGGTCCCTCTCGTGGCCTTCTCGCTGGAGGCGTTGCTGGACCGGCGCTGGCGGGCCTGTCTGCTCTGGGCTCTGCCGCTGGTGCTGGTGAAGGAGGATCTCGGCGCCACCGTGGCGGCGATCGCCGGGCTCGTCGTGATCGCGGCGGGACCGGGACGGGCGCGGGCCTGGGCCGCCGTCGCCGGCGTGCTCGCCCTCGCGGCGAGCGCGCTCGAGGTGCTGGTGCTGATCCCGTGGGCGGCCGGCGACGGGAGCTATGCCTATTTCGACAAGTTCGGCGGCAGTACGCCGTCCGGTGGGATGTCGACCCGGCTGCACACCCTGTGGCAGTT
>JASLCW010000166.1 GCA_030151765.1 Marmoricola sp. | reverse complement strand
TCCTGCTGGTCTCGGGGGCGTCGCTCACCGGCTCACGATAGAGGCGGGGGAGGCGGACGTACCAACCGATGAGGCTCACGATCGGCTCTGAGCACGACCAGGACGGCCGGTGCGTCCGGGGCCGGCGACACCGTGGGTTCCGACCGCTCGGAGGGCTCGCGCGCGGTGGTGGGCACGCGGGTAGGGTGCCGAGCATGACCAAGTGGGAATACCTGACCGCGCCGATCCTGACGCACGCCGCCAAGCAGATCCTCGACAACTTCGGCTCCGATGGCTGGGAGCTCGTACAGATCGTTCCGGGGCTCAACCCGGAGAACCTCGTCGCCTACTTCAAGCGGCCGGTGCAGGCATGAGCGGCGTGGAGGAGAAGCTCGCCGAACTCGGCTTGAGCATCCCCGAGGTCGCGGCCCCGGTGGCGGCGTACGTTCCCGCGGTCCGCACGGGATCGCTGATCCTGACCTCGGGCCAGCTGCCGATGCGCGAGGGCCAGCTCCTCCAGCTCGGCAAGGTCGGTGGCGAGGTCAGCGAGGAGGAGGCCGTCGAGTGTGCGCGCCAGTGCGCCCTCAACGCACTCGCCGCGATCAAGGCCGAGATCGGTTCGCTCGACGCGATCAAGCGGATCGTCAAGGTGGTCGCCTTCATCGCCTCGACGCCGGACTTCACCGGCCAGCCGAAGATCGCCAATGGCGCCTCGGAACTGCTCGGCGAGGTCTTCGGCGATGCCGGCCGGCACGCGCGCTCGGCCGTCGGTGTCCCCGTCCTGCCGCTCGACGCCCCCGTCGAGATCGAGCTCATGGTCGAGGTCTGACCGAACAGGAGGACGCGCCGATGAGGATCGCACTGCCGCAGGCCTTCGTCGAACAGGCGAAGGAGTACGCGACCGGCGTGCGTGAGCCGGTGGAGCCGCGCAATGCCGCGACCGTCGTACTCATGCGCGACGGTACGTCGGGTCCCGAGGTCTATCTGCTCAGGCGGCAGGCATCGATGGCCTTCGCGGCCGGCATGAGCGTCTTCCCCGGAGGTGGCGTCGACCCGCGCGACTTCGACCATGCGGTCGCGTGGGCCGGCCCGACCCCGGAGGAGTGGGCCGGCCGGCTCGGCGTCGACGCGGCCAATGCGCGCGCCCTCGTCTGTGCGGCAGTCCGGGAGACCTTCGAGGAGTCGGGCGTGCTGCTCGCCGGCCCGTCGCCGGACGCCGTCGTCGCCGACACGACCGGTGACGACTGGGAGGCGGACCGACAGGCGCTCGAGGCGCGCGACCTCGCCCTCACCGAATTCCTCGACCGGCGCGGGCTGGTGCTGCGCACCGACCTGCTGGGCGTGTGGGCGGGCTGGCTGACGCCGGTCTTCGAACCGCGCCGCTATCGCACCTGGTTCTTCGTGGCGGCCCTTCCCGAAGGCCAGCGGACCCGCGATGTCTCGTCGGAGTCGTCGTCGGTGGAGTGGCGACCGGCCCTGGGTGCGGCGGATGTGGTCGACGGCGGCGACATGTTCATGCTGCCGCCGACGTACATCACCTGCCTCGAGGTCGGTCAGCACGACAAGGTCTCCGAGGTCATGGCGGAGGCCGCGGGCCGTGACGTGGAGATGTTCATCCCCGAGCTCGAGCGCGTGGGTGACCAGGACATGTTGTCGATCCCCGAACGCGTGCGCGCTCTCCTGGAGGACCGTCCGTGAGTTGGGGCGGCGGCGCCTTCGGCGAGCGGGCGCAGTGTGTACTCGCGCCCAACGCCAACATGATGACGCTCGACGGCACCAACACGTGGGTCCTCCGCGAGCCGGGCGGGAGTCGGTCCGTGGTGATCGACCCGGGCCCCACCGATGCCGCGCATCTCGATGCGATCGCCGAGGCAGCCGGTGAGGTCGCGGCAGTGCTGCTCACCCATCACCATTTCGACCACTCCGAGGCGGCACGGGAGTTCGCCGAGCGGGTGGGTTGCGGCGTCCGGGCGCTGGATCCGGCGTACCGATTGGGTTCTGAGGGTCTCGGTGAGGGCGACGTGATCGCCGTCGACGGCCTCGAGATCCACGTCGTCGCGACGCCCGGCCATACCGCCGACTCCCTGAGCTTCGTCCTGCCGGCCGAGCGCGCGGTCCTGACCGGCGACACCGTCCTCGGTCGCGGTACGACGGTCGTGGCGCATCCGGACGGCGAGCTCGGTGCCTATCTCGGTTCGCTCGATCGCCTGCACGCACTGGCGGATGCGCACGAGATCGAGTCGATCTGGCCCGGTCACGGCCCGGTGATCGACAACGCCCTCGGCGCCCTCGACTACTACATCGAGCATCGTCGGGAACGACTCGGCCAGGTCCGGGATGCACTGGAATCCCTGCGTGGGCAGCCGCATCCGGAGGGCATCGCCACCGAGGAGCTTCCGCGACGCATCGTCGAGGTCGTCTATGCCGACGTCGATCCGGTTCTCTGGCCGGCCGCCGAACTCTCGGTCCGGGCGCAACTCGCGTATCTGCAACGCGGCTGATCCGCCGCCGATTTCGCCCCTGTACAACGAGTGAAAAGGGTGCGCGTCACGGCCTCGAAATGATTGCCGGAAAGCCTCGACGGAGGCTTGGTTCCGCGGGTAGTTTCCGTTCACTCGCGCCCGCCCGCACGGTGCGACATCAAGAACGGATCCCCGCCATGTCCGCACGCCCAGCGCGTGACCAGCCGCCGCCGCTCGGGTCGCCGGAAGGCCGTCACCGCAAGTCTCACCGCAGTTCTCACCGCCCTCGCGACGACCTCGTTCGTCGGCCTCGCGATGGCCCCCGCCCATGCGGCCACCACGTGGTACGTCGCCCCCGCACCCACCGGCAATGCCACCGCGAGCTGCGGTACCTCGGCAGCCCCGTGTACGACGGTCTCGATCGTGCTCGCGAAGGCGGGCTTCGCTGCCGGCGACACGATCAACGTCGCGCCCGGCGTCTACACAGATCGCCCGGGCATCGTCACCAAGGGCGCCAACATCATCGGCACCGGCTCGGGCGTCGTCTTCGACGGCGGCGGTACCTCGTACGCCATGGCGATGAACTCGGGAGCCAACCCCGCCCAGACGCTGTCGCTGACCAATGTCACGCTGCGCAACGGCAACTACGTCCTCGGCGGCGGCCTCCCGGTCATCACCGGAACGGCGAACCTCACCGACGTGACCGTCACGGGCAACAAGGGCAATGAGGGCGGTGGCGTCTATGTCTCCTCGGGCGCCAACCTCAACGTGACCCGCGGATCCTTCACCAACAACACGGCGACCGCAGCCAATTCGAGCTATCCCGGTTGGGGTGGCGCGATCTACGCGTACAGCAACACGACCGTGAACGTCGACGGCACTCAGCTCACGGGCAATGTCGCCAACGGCGGCGGCTATGCCAACGGCGGCATCGGCGGCGCCATCCTGACCAATGGCACCACCACCGTCAAGAACGCCACCTTCCGCAACAACGCGGCGAATGCGAGCGGTGGCAGCGGACTGAGCGGATACGGCGGCAGCATCTATTCGGGCGCTCCGCTGACGATCTCCGACACCACCGTCGACGGGGGTACGACGACCCCCAACGCGCTCGTGGGCGGCGGTCTGGCGGCAGTTGCCAAGGTGACCGCCACCAACGTGACGATCACCGGCAACACCGCCGCAGCGGCAGGTGGCGTCCTGCTCAGCAATGCCAACGCCAGCTTCGCCGACAGTGCCATCACCGCCAACAAGGCGACCAATGCCAGCTACGGCCTCGGTGGTGGCATCGACGCGATCGGCCCGGCGGCCGGCGGCAACCCGGTTCCGCTGGTGCTGGACAACACCGATGTCACGGGCAATGACGCGGCTCTCGGCGGCGGCGGACTCTCCAACGCTGCAAGGGTGAACACCACGCTGCGCAATGGCTCGTCGATCAGTGACAACACCAGCGTCTACGGAGCGGGCGTGATCAACGCGGGCAGCCTGACGACGACCGGCTCCGCGATCAGCGGCAACGCGTCGTCGTACCAGGGTGGTGGCGTCTACAACGGCTCCAACACGGTGGCTGACGCCCCGGCGCTGAGCCTGACCAACACCTCCGTCGACGACAACTCGGCCGCCTACGGCGGTGGCGGCATCGTCACGCTCGTTCGCGCCAGCGCAACTGTGTCGGGCGGAACCATCAGCGGCAACTCGGCCAATGGGGGCGGCGGTGTGATCGTCGGAGACGGTGCGGCGATCGGAATCGACGGCACCGAACTGGTCGACAACACCGCGACCAGCGTCGGGGGTGGCGCCGTACTCAACGCCGGCACGGCGAACCTCAGCCACGTGCGCCTGCACAACAACCACGCCACGCACACGACGGGCCTGACCGGTCTCGGTGCCGCGGTATGGAGTGGCTCCAGCACTGCCAATGCGGCGACCAAGCTCAGCATCAGGAGCAGCACGCTGAGCAACAACGACGGGTACGCCGGCTCCGCGGTGCTGACCTATTCGACGGGCACCGGTGCCACGAACGCCGCGTCGATCGACAACAGCACCGTGGTCGGCAACACCAACTCCAGCAATGTCGGGGCGCTCGAGTTCCTGCACCCGGCAACGGTCACCAACAGCACCATCACCGACAACACCGCCGTCGGCGGGCCTGGTGCGCTGTACGGAACCCAGACCGTGCTGGCCGGCGACATCTTCTCCGGCAACAGCGTGAAGAGCTGCGCGGGAAGCGTCACCGACGGCGGCTACAACCTGGCCGATCCGGGCGACAACAGTTGCGCTTTCACCACGGGCAAGCACGACATCGCCGCGGCGCCGCAGCTCGGCGTACTGGGCAACAACGGCGGTCCGACGCAGACCCGCAAGCCCGGGCCGCTGAGCCCCGCCCTGGACGCAGTCCCTGCGGGTACGTCGACGGGTGCGACCAATGCGGTCACCGGCGATCCGGTCACCCTGTGTGCCTCCGGTTCCTTCGACCAGCGCGACACTAACCGTCCCCAGGGTGCCAAGTGCGACATCGGCTCGGTCGAGGTCGTGCAGGCGCCGCCGGTGCTGAGTGGTCCGTCCTCGGCCGACTACTCGGTCGGCAATGCCGGTGCACCGGTGACCTTCACCGCAACAGGGACGCCGGCCGCGACGATCACCGCGAGCGGTGACATCCCCACCGGTGTCTCGGTGCACGACAACGGCGACGGCACCGCCACCCTGTCCGGTACGCCGGCCGCCGGCACGGGTGGTGACCACACCATCACCATCAAGGCGACCAACGAGGCCGGGTCGGACACGCTGACCTTCACCCTCGACGTGCACCAGGCGCCGGCCATCTCCGGTCCCGCGGCGGACACGTTCACGGTCGGCCAACACGGTGGCCCGGATGTCTTCATGATGACCTCGGGTCACCCGACCGCGAGCTTCTCGAAGGCCGGTGCGCTCCCGAACGGCGTCGATCTCACCGACGGCGGCAGCGGTTCGGCGTCGATCGAGGGCACCCCGGCCGCCGGGACCGGCGGCGTCTATCCGATCACCGTGAAAGCGGCGAACGGGACCACACCGGACGCGACGGCGCCTTTCACGCTGACCGTGAACGAGGCGCCCTCGGTGGACGGACCCGCATCGTCGACCTTCACGGTCGGCAGCGCAGGCAGCTCGGCAGCCTTCACCTCGACGGGCTACCCGGCGGCGACGCTGAGCGCGACGGGTCTGCCCGGCGGACTGCACCTGACCGCCGGGAAGATCACCGGTACACCGGAGGCCGGCGCCGGTGGCGAGTACGACGTGACCGTCCAGGCCAGCAATGGCATCGGCGCCCCTGCCACGATGACCAGCCACGTAGTGGTCAACGAGAAGCCGGGTGTCGTCGGACCTGCCGCGGTGCGCTTCGTCGTGGGCTCGGCGAACTCGGTCGGCTTCACCGGCACCGGCTACCCGCGGGCCCACCTCAGCGTCTCCGGCGATGTGCCGACAGGTCTGAGCTTCGCCGACAACGGCGACGGCAGCGGGACCTTGTCGGGTACGGCGGCCGCCTCGGCGGTCGGCGAGCATCAGATCACCGTCACGGCGAGCAACGGCTCGGGTCCGAATGCCACCCAGCAGGTCACCGTCGAGGTGGTGCCGCCGCTGGCGATCAGCACGACCACGCTGCCGGATGCGGCGTACGGATCGCGGTACGGCGTGAACGTGAAGGCGGTCGGCGGGATGCCGCCGTACTCCTTCAGCGTGGTGAGCGGATCGCTCCCGGCCGGGCTCGCCCTCGGCTCGGACGGCCAGATCACGGGTACGCCGACCGGAGCGCCGGGAACCAGCACCTTCACGGTGAAGGTCGTCGACGGGGACAACCCGGCCCAGGCCAGGACCCAGGAGCTCAGCCTCAAGGTGGTCAAGGGCGACACCGCGCTGGCCGTCTCGCCCGTGGTGCTCAAGCTGGGGCCGGGCCTGCTCGACCTCGGCCTGGACGTCGGCATCGTGAAGGCGACGCTGACCGGCGGACCCTTCGCGACACCGGTGGCCGGCCAGACGATCGTCTTCAAGGTGGGTAGCGCCACGGTCTGCACCGGCGTCACGGGCGCCAACGGTGTGGCCCGGTGCGTCCTGACTCCCGTCGGGATCCTCCAGGTGACGCTGGGTGGCGGTGTGAGTGCCGCCTATGCCGGCAATGCCTACTGGAACCCCTCCTCCGGGGCGGCGGGCCTGATCGGCTGAGTTCACTCGGATCGCCCCCGCCCTCCTGTCGGGAGGGCGGGGGCGATCGGTTTTGTCCCTTCCGCGTCCACAGGCGGCGACTTCGAGCACTTGTCCACAGGGGCGGCATCGAGGACGGGCGCGCCGGCCCGACGTTGCCGATCCTCGGCGCATGAGACGAAGGAATGCGCAAACGATCCGACGGCGACGCGGCCTCGCCCTGGGTGTCCTGGCGGCGGTGCTCGCCGGGCTGCCGACGTGTGCGGCGCCGGGACCCGCCGAAGCGGAGACGAATGCCGGCTCGGGCAGTTCGGTCGTCTCGGAGCAGGACTTCCTCGGCTATGTGCGACGGGGCGAGTCCGTCGAGTTCGACGTCTCGGTGGCCACGCCCGCCCTCGACGGCTCGACGAAGGTCGGGTACACGGTCCGCCTGCAAGGCATGGGCGGCGTCGACCGAAGGTGCCGGATCGCCGCCGGGGCGCGGCGCGGCGCGAGCTGTCGGCTCGGCCCGCTCCGGAGCGGTACGGCGACCGGTCTGTGGCGGGCTTCGATCCATGCCAATGTCCCCGACATCGACGGCGATGGTGAGGGCGGGCGCTTCCCCGCGTTGAACTGGCGCTTCGTCGTCCGGACCGCGACCGGTCGCGCGATCCCGGGTCGCGTGTATGCGCCGAGCCGCTATTCGATCTACAACCGCGGCGGCCCCCGGCGCGCAGACATCGGCGCCGGAAGGGTGACCATCCCAGTCTGGTACCTCGACGACCGAGGCTGGCTCTACAAGGCGACCTATCGCGGCTACAACGGCATCTACTCGCGACTCGCGGCCAGCAGCCTCGGCATCACCCGGGCGAGCACGGGTCTGCCGGTCTACCGGTCGACCCCGATCGGCCGGCCGTGGCGCACCGACGATCCCCGGTCGCAGCCCTTCCGGATCTTCCTGGCCAGGCCGGCCGCGGACCTGCCGCCGACCTCGCCGTCATGGGACGGGCGCACCCGGATCGTCAACCGCTCGCGCACGCCGGTCGCGCCCGCGCTCACCGCGATGGCCTTCGCGCCGAGCTCGACCAGGAGTCACGCCGGGAGCTGGTCGTGGGTGACGAGCGGCTACGCCGGTGTGGTGACGCTGATCATCGACACCGATCTCTCCGGGTCGATCAGTGCCGCGGACCGGCGGGTCCCGATCCTCACCGCCGGCGGTGCGAGCTCCTACCGGTGGGACGGCGATGACGCCGCCGGCCGCCCGGTGCCGCGTGGAGTGCCGGTGCGAGCCTGGGCGCAGGTCGCGGGCACCGGCGAGATTCACTTCGTCAACGCCGATGTCGAGGTCCGCAGGGGGATCACGGTCGAGAGGGTCAACGGGCCGCTCGCCGATCGGAGCCGGCTCTTCTGGAACGACAGCGCACTGGGCCGGACGGCTCACAACACGACCGTGACCCCGATCCGACGCGGCATCGCCGGCGTCGATTCGACGCGAGCCGGTGGCGTGCACGGGTGGGCACTTGCGAGCGGTGACGGGCGGGACGGCTGGGGCAATGCGCGCTGGATTCAGGAGTGGATGCGGGTTCCGCTCACGGCTTCTGATTCGGCGGTCGCTCCCGCGGTCGGGGCCGACCTGCGGATCGACAAGATCGCGGAGGGCGTCGTACGCGATGGCAGGGAGGCGGTCGTCCGCTGGCGGATTCGGGCGGTCGATCTCGGTCCGGGCACGGCCACGGCGACCGTCGTACAGGATGTGTATCCGAAGGGTGTACGACCGGCGACGGTTCACACGATCGGCCGGCCGGGTCAGGGCTCCTTCGATCCGCGAACCGGGCGCTGGACGATCGGCGATCTCGCCGCGGACAGGCCGGTGGAGATCACTCTCGAGGGCCGCGCGGTCACCGGGGCCGGGGACCGGATCGTCAACACCGCGACGATCACCAGCCCCGACGATCCGTACCTTCCCGGTCCCGGCTGCCAGGTCAACGCCTCGTTGGCCGAGGACACCGATCAATGCGATCGGGTGGTGTCGACCGCGCCGCCCGGCCCGGCGATCCGGACCAGGATCTCGGCCGAGGTGGCGGAGACGGGATCCCGCCTCCATGACGCGGTGTGGCTGTCGGGAATCCGGCACCCGGTCCGGGTGCGCTGGTGGCTCGTCGGTCCGGTCGTCGCTCGTCATGGCCGGTGCCGAGGGCTCCATTGGAAGGGGGCCCGGCTCTTCGACGCCGGCTCCTTCGCCGCGCCGCACGGCTCGGGGCGCTATCGCATCAGGGAGAGCCGGCAACTTCGGCGCCCGGGCTGCTACAGCTACGCGGTCGCCGTGCCAGGAGTTGGTCATGGTCTCGGCATGGTCTCCGAGACCGCGCTGGTCCGCAGACCGCACCACCCGATCGTCCCCACCGGCCCGGCCGGCTATCTCCGGAGCATCGCGCGATGAGGGCGCGTGCCGGGTGGGCGACGGTGGCCCTCGGCCTGGTCCTCGGCGTCGCCGGTGTGGTGCCGCCGGCGCGGGCCGCGGATCGAGCGGGGGACTCGGTGAGCATCGCGTCCGTGGGCCTCCGGGCGCGGATGGTGTCGGTCGGCACCAGGCGTGGGCAGGTGCTGGTGCCACCCGACGCACGCCGTGTCGGCTGGTGGCGCGGCTCGATGCCGCCGACGGCACACGCCGGCTCGACGCTCGTCGTCGGCCACATCGCGGATCCGCACGGGCGACCGGGCGCCCTCACCGTCCTCGCCGGCGTACGCCGGGGAGCCCGGATCCGCACCCGCTGGCACGGTCGGGTGCAGTGGTGGCGGGTCAGCCGGATCAGCTACACCCCACGCACCCGGGACCTCCCCGCTCGGGTCTGGCGCACCTCGGGATCGCACATCCTCAACCTGGTCACCTGTGCCCACCGGGTGATCTATCCCGACGGCTACTACCACTACCGCGACAACCTCACGGTCACGGCCGTTCCGGTCGGTTCAAGGCTGGCAGTCAGGCCGTCGGCGCGGGGCAGTCGTGCGAGCACGACCCGAGCAGATCGATGAATTCACCCTCGACGACGCCGACCACGTCCTCGACTACGACCCGATCACCGAGCACGGTGGTCACCGGGCCGGTGGATGCATTCCTGGCAAGGACGAGTTCCCGGTCGGCTGGGGGACGTGTCGAGGTCAAGGCATGGGTCGATGCCGTCGTGGCGCATCCGACTGTCGTCGATCGTGATCGGCGCCCGGACTCTTATGTCTTCCGAGGAGTCCACGAGGGCGTCTACGGAGTCGTTCGGGTGCGCCCGACCGGTGTCCCTGCGAGCTGGTACATCGCGACTGCCTATCCACAACCATTCCGCGTACGCTGGTTGTCATGACCCAGGCTGAGTGGACCCGGGCGCTGTATGCGCGAGTACGCCCGCAGTTCGACGGGGAGACCCAGGCCCAGCTCGACGAGATCCTCGTTCATGCGGGTGCGCTGCTGGCTTGCATCGACCTGATCGCGATGGCTGTCGACGGGGAGTTCACCCTCACTCCGGACGAACTGGCGACTGCGCTCACATACGCCGAGGACGGCAAGCTGCTCAAGTCGAGCGACCATCTCGCCGAAGGGCTCCGGAAGCTTCCTGCCGCAGCCTGACCCGCTCTTCTGATCGCCCCCGCCCTCCTGTTCCGGAGGGCGGGGGCGATGGCGTTCACGGGGAGGCCGTCGCGGGATCTCACGTCGGAAGGACTATTTTCGAGCAACTACTTGAACTTGAATCCGGCTTCAACTACGGTCCATTTCGTGACCTCACTCACACCCCCAGGGGTCACATCGTCTGAGCGAGAGAGGCCGGCGGATGGTCAATGTGGCGGCGAGCATCTGGGAGAACGCGGCGAAGGACCCGGGCCGGGTCGCCGTACGTTCCGCACGAGGTGACCTGAGCTACGGAGAACTTCGGGAGGCGGGCAGCCGGGTGGCGGGTGCCGTCCGCACGGCCGGCCTGCAGCCCCTCGACTGCGTGGTGTTCATCGCGCCGAGCATCGTCGAGTTCCCGATCGTCTATTTCGGTCTGCACGCGGCCGGCATCAGCGTCATCACGATGAACACGATGGCGACCGCTGCCGAGATCGGCTACGTCCTCGACGACTCCGAGGCCTCACTGGTGATCGCCTGGCACGAATCCGCCGACGCCGCCCGGGCCGCTGCGACGGAGCGCGGACTGCGCTTCTGGCAGGTCGAGGAGGGTGCCGCCTTCGCCGCGGAACCGCTGGTCGAGGCGCACGAGCACGCGCCTCACGACACCGCGATCATCCTCTACACGTCAGGAACGACGGGGCGTCCGAAGGGCGTCGAACTGACGGCGGCGAATCTCATGGACACCACCGCGTCCTTCCTCCCTGTGCTCGCGCTGACTCCCGACGACCGCTTCGGTACGGCGCTGCCGCTCTTCCACGTCTATGGACAAGCAGTCGTCATGAACACGGTCCTGGTCACCAATGCCTCACTGTCCCTGCTGTCGCCCTTCGAGCCGACGCAGATGCTCGAGATGGTCCGCCGCGATCGCCTCACCGCTCTCGCCGGGGTCCCGACGATGTGGAATGCGATGCTCCATGCGGCGGCTGACTACGGACCGAGCGACTTCGAGCACCTGCGGCTGGCTACCTCGGGTGGTGCCTCGCTGCCGGTGGAGGTGATGCGCGCCTTCAACGAACGCTTCGAGTGCGCGATCCTCGAGGGCTATGGCCTGACCGAGTCGACCGGTGCCGCGACCTTCAACGACATCAATCGTGAGCAGAAGCCCGGCACGGTCGGTCCGGCGCTCCCCGGCACGTCCATCGAGGTGCGTGACGCCGACGGCGCGCTCGTCCCCGCAGGCGTGGTCGGCGAGATCTTCCTCAAGGGCCCGACGATCATGAAGGGCTACCGGAACCGCCCCGAGGCGACCGCGCAGGAACTCCGCGACGGGTGGCTGAAGACCGGCGATCTCGGCATGCTCGACGAGGACGGCTACCTGAGCATCGTCGACCGGGCCAAGGACCTGATCATCCGCGGCGGCTACAACATCTACCCGCGTGAGGTCGAGGAGGTGCTCTACGAGCACCCCGACATCGTCGAGGTGGCCGTCGTCGGCGTTCCCGACGAGCACTTCGGCGAAGAGGTCGCCGCAGTGATCTCGCTCCGGCCCGGAGTGACGCTGGCGGGCGAGGAGATCCGGGTGTGGGCGAAGACCCAACTGTCGGCGTACAAGGTGCCCCGGCTCTTCCAGTTCGTCGATGCTCTCCCCAAGGGCGCGACGGGGAAGATCCTCAAGCGGGAGATCGACCGTGATGCGATCCGTCTGGCAACGACGGGAGCGGCCAAGTGAAGGCGGCGGGACGGGTCGCGATCGTGACCGGCGCGGCCGGCGGGATCGGCGGTGCCCTGGCGCAGCGCTTCCTCGAGGCCGGCGCGAAGGTCGTGGTGACGGACCTCGGCGAGGAGCGGATCGCGGGCACCGTCGCCGCACTCGAGCGGATCGGGCCGGGCCGGGTCGCCGGTCTCGCGGGCGACTGCTCGGTCACCGAGGACATACGTGCCGTGATCGACCTGGCGGCGGACCGATTCGGCCCGGTCGACATCTATGCCGCGAACGCCGGTGTGGGGCTCGGTCAGGGACTCGAATCATCCGAGGAGGACTGGGCGGTCTCGATCGACGTCAACCTGCTCGCGCACGTCCGCGCCGCGAAGATGCTGGTACCCGAATGGCTCGAGCGAGGCGGGGGCTATTTCCTGAGTACGGCGTCGGCCGCGGGGCTGGTGACCCAGATCGGTTCCCCGACGTACGCCGTGACCAAGCACGCGGCCGTCGGCTTCTCCGAATGGCTCTCGGTGACATACGGCAGCCGTGGCGTGCGAGTCAGCTGCCTGTGCCCGATGGGCGTCAACACCGCGATGCTCAACTCCGGCTCGTCATCGAACGACGAGGTGGCGCGCATGGGAGCGAGGGCCGTGACCGAAGCGGGCGGCGTGCTCGAGCCGCTCGAGGTCGCCGACATCGTGCTCGACGGCCTGGACAAGGAGAACTTCCTGATCCTGCCGCACCCGGAGGTTCTGGAGTTCTTCCGGCGCAAGGGCTCGGACTACGACCGCTGGATCGCCGGTATGCGTCGCTACCAGGAGTCGCTGGCATGAGCGCGGCGACTGTGACGCGCAGCGCCGTCCTCTTCGACTTCGGCGGCGTCCTCACCTCGAGTGTCTTCGATGCCTTCGGCGATTTCGGTCAAGCCGAGTGCGGGGATCGCGATCTGCCGCTGCGGCTCCTCGGCGGTGATCCGGAGAGCAAGCGGCTCCTGACCGAACACGAGGAAGGCCGACTCGACCACGACGGCTTCGAGGCCGGCTTCGCGGAGCGGCTTCGTGCACACGGCGCCGATGTCGAGACCGAGGGGCTGATCGCGAAGATGCAGTCCCGGCTGGTTCGCGACGACGCGATGATCGCGCTCGTCTCCCGATTGCGCACGGACGGCGTACCCGTCGGACTGCTCTCGAACTCGCTCGGTCGTGACTGCTACGTGGGCTTCGACCTGCCGGCGATGTTCGACGCGGTCACGATCTCGGGAAACGA
>JASLCW010000131.1 GCA_030151765.1 Marmoricola sp. | reverse complement strand
GGTGTCGAGATCGGCGCGGACGCCAACAAGATCTTCGACGGCGTCAACCTCGCCCTCCTGGTCGGCGCGCGCCCGCGCGGCCCGGGCATGGAGCGCGCCGACCTGCTCGAGGCCAACGGCGCCATCTTCACCGCGCAAGGCAAGGCCCTCAACGAGGTCGCCGCTTCCGACGTACGCATCGGCGTCACCGGCAACCCCGCCAACACAAACGCCCTGATCGCGATGAGCAATGCGCCCGACATCCCGCAGGACCGCTTCTCCGCGCTGACCCGCCTCGACCACAACCGGGCGATCTCGCAGCTGGCCGCGAAGACCGGCGCGGCGGTCACCGACATCAAGAAGATGACCATCTGGGGCAACCACTCCGCCTCGCAGTACCCCGACATCTTCCACGCCGAGGTCGCCGGCAAGAACGCCGCCGAGGTCGTCAACGACGAGGGCTGGCTGGCCGACACCTTCATCCCCACGGTCGCCAAGCGCGGTGCCGCGATCATCGACGCCCGTGGCGCGTCGTCGGCCGCCTCGGCCGCCTCGGCCACGGTCGACGCCGCCCGCGACTGGCTGCTCGGTACGCCGGACAACGACTGGGTGTCGATGGCGGTCGTCTCCGACGGCTCCTACGGCGTACCCGAGGGCCTGATCTCGTCCTTCCCGGTGACCACCGCCGGCGGCGAGTGGAGCATCGTCCAGGGCCTCGAGATCAACGACTTCTCGCGGACCCGCATCGACGCCTCGACCGCCGAGCTGGCCGAGGAGCGCGACGCCGTGAAGGGCCTCGGCCTCATCTGATCCACACCAGCAGCGACGGCCTGATCACCCTCCGGGTGGTCAGGCCGTTTGGTTCGGTACCACGATCGCGAGCACGATCAACATCACTCCGAGCGTGGTCAGCAGAAGCAGGTCGAAGGGCTTGGAGCGCACCCGCAACATGCCGCTGTTGAAGCTGTTCAGGCAGGCCCGGGTGGCGGCGGCGACCAGGACGGAGGCGCCGATCACCTTGACTCCGAGGCGCCACGACCCCCACTCGACGATGCCGAGCCCGACCGCGGTACCGGCGATCACCAGGAGGTAGACCGCGCCGCCGATCGTCGACGGCTTGCTGCGCAGACCCGCGATGGCCCCGTCGGCGACGCCCGCGAGCGACTCGGAGCCGGCGCCCGGCTCCGGTGTCGTCCCGGATTCGTCGTCGAGCAGCGCACTCACCCCCGCAGACCCGCCGCGAGCTCGGCGCTGCGGACGACATTGGAGAGCAGCATCGCGCGCGTCATCGGACCGACGCCACCGGGGTTGGGCGAGATCCAGCCGGCCACCTCGGCGACCTCGTCCGCGACATCGCCGGCGATCTTGCCGTCAACGCGCGAGACACCCACGTCGAGTACGGCGGCACCGGGCTTGACCATGTCGGCCGAGATGATCCCGGGCACGCCGGCCGCGGCCACGATCACGTCCGCGTTGCGGGTGTGCGCGGCGAGGTCGCGGGTGCCGGTGTGGCACAGCGTCACCGTCGAGTTCTCGCTGCGCCGGGTCAGCATCAGGCCGAGCGGACGACCCACCGTCAGACCACGACCGACCACGACGACCTCGGCACCGTCGAGCTCGACACCGAAGCGGCGGAGCAGTTCGATCACGCCGTACGGCGTACAGGGCAGCGGGCCGCTCTCGCCGAGGACCAGCTTGCCGAGGTTGACCGGGTGCAGCCCGTCGACGTCCTTGTCGGGCGCGACGCGGGAGAGCAGCGCGAACTCGTCGAGCCCGGTCGGCTGCTGGATCAGGAAGCCGGTGCACGCCGGGTCGGCGTTGAGCTCGTCGATCACTGCCTCGACCTCGGCCTGGGTCGCCGTCGCGGGCAGGTCGCGGCGAATCGAGTTGACGCCGATCTCGGCGCAGTCCTTGTGCTTGGCACCGACGTACCAGTGCGAGCCCGGGTCGTCGCCGACCAGGACGGTGCCGAGACCCGGTACGAGGCCGCGCGCCTTGAGGGCGGCGACCCGCTCGGTGAGCTCGGCCTTGATCGCCTTGAGCGTCGCGGAGCCGTCGAGAATCTGTGCAGTCATCGAGGTGATCCTCTCATTTGCCAAACGTCATACGAACCGGCTCCCGTGGGCACCACTTCGTATGACGTCCGGAAGAGTCAGTGGGCGAAGTGCCGGGTGCCGGTGAAGTACATCGTCACGCCGGCAACCTCGCAGGCCTTGATCGTCAGCTCGTCGCGGACCGAGCCGCCCGGCTGCACGATGGCCTTCACCCCGGCGTCGATCAGGATCTGCGGGCCGTCCTCGAAGGGGAAGAAGGCGTCGGAGGCGGCGACGGAGCCCTGCGCGCGCTGCGCACCCTCGGCGAGCGAGTTGGCCCGCTCGACGGCGAGCTTGCAGGAGTCGACCCGGTTCACCTGCCCCATGCCGATGCCGACCGAGGCGCCGTCCTTGGCGAGCAGGATCGCATTGGACTTCGCGGCCCGCACCGCGTGCCAGGCGAAGGCCAGGTCGGCGAGCGTCTGCTCGTCGGCAGCCTCACCGGTCGCGAGCGTCCAGTTGGCCGGGTCGTCCCCCTCGGCCTGGAAGTGGTCGGCCTGCTGCAGCAGCACGCCGCCGCAGATCTGCTTGTACTCGACGCCGTTGCCGCCGTGACCCCCGGTGCGCAGGATCCGGATGTTCTTCTTGCCCTGGAGGATCTCCACCGCGCCCTCGTCGTACGCCGGCGCCACGATCACCTCGGTGAAGACCTCGGCCACCTGCTCGGCCATCTCCTTCGACACCGGAGCGTTCGTGGCGATGACGCCGCCGAAGGCCGAGACCGGGTCACACTCGTGGGCACGACGGTGCGCCTCCGCGACATCGGCACCGACCGCGATGCCGCACGGGTTGGCGTGCTTGATGATCGCCACCGTGGGCTGGTCGCCGTGGTCGTACGCCGCCCGCAGCGCGGCGTCGGTGTCCTGGTAGTTGTTGTAGGACATCTCCTTGCCGTGCAGCTGCTCGGCGTTGGCCAGCGAGTCGCCGGCCATCGGGTTGACGTAGAGGGCGGCCGACTGGTGGGCGTTCTCGCCGTACCGCAGGATCGCCTTCTTGTCCCAGGTGGCGCCGACCCAGGCGGGGAAGCCGGTGCCCTCGGACGAGTCGGTGAGCACGCTGCCCATCCAGCTCGCCACCGCGACGTCGTAGCTGGCGGTGTGCACGAAGGCCTCGGCGGCGAGGGCCTTGCGCTGCTCGTAGCTGAATCCGCCGGCGGCGACGGCGGCGAGCACGTCGGCGTACCGGGCCGGCGAGGTCACGATCGCCACCGACGGGTGGTTCTTCGCGGCGGCGCGCACCATCGAGGGCCCGCCGATGTCGATCTGCTCGACGCACTCGTCCGGGCTCGCGCCCGAGGCGACGGTCTGGGTGAACGGGTAGAGATTGGAGACGACCAGGTCGAAGGGCTCGACGCCGAGCTCGGCGAGCTGCTCGACGTGGCTGTCGAGGCGGCGGTCGGCGAGGATGCCGGCATGCACCTTGGGGTGCAGCGTCTTCACCCGGCCGTCGAGGCACTCCGGGAAGCCGGTGAGGTCCTCGACCTTGGTCACCGGGAGGCCGAGGTCGGCGATCAGCTTGGCCGAGCCGCCGGTGGACACCAGTTCGACGCCGACCTCGTGCAGGCCGCGGACGAGATCCTCGAGCCCGGTCTTGTCGTAGACGCTCACGAGCGCGCGGCGGATGGCGATCTGGTCCTGCTGACCGGTCATGGTCGACTCCTCAGGGGTGGTGTCGTGTCGAGGGCACCCAGGCGGACGATGCCTACTCACACACTCCCCGGTGGTTGCCCACCCACGCCAGTCGTGATGCCCGACAGTCTACGAGAGATCAGGAGCCGATCAGAACTCGGCTACGCTCGCCGCCGCCCCCGCCTCTTCCAGTACGTCGACCAGGGCCTGCGCATCGGCCTCGGCGAGTTCCAAGCCGAGATCGGTCGGTACTCGCCCATAGAGCTCGTGCACCTCGCGCACCCCCAGGGTCGAGAACTCACGGATCGCCTTCATCACCTCGATCGGCTTCGGCCCGATCTCGCTGAGCTGTACGTCGACCGCGCGGCCGGGCTCGGGCGGGACCAGTGTGCGGAGCGGCTTGCGGGCCACACCGGTGAGGTTCAGGAACTGACTGACGAAGATCACGAACCCCAGGTAGGACCAGGGCGCCGACACCTGCGTCGCCAGGAGCAAACCGCCGGTCGCGATCACCACACGGGGCGCGAACCTCCTCCACGACATGCTCTTCATCGGCGGCGCCCGATCCGCACGTGCCGCCCGTCGATGCGGAAGCCCTCACGCGCGAGGCGGCCGATCGAGTCGACGAGCATCTCCCTCTCGGCGACCTTGATCCGCTCGTGCAGGCTCTCGACGTCGTCGTCATCCTCCACGGGTACGACGGTCTGCGCGACGATCGGCCCGGTGTCGACCCCGGCATCGACCACGAAAAGGGTCGCCCCGGTCACCTTCACCCCGTAGGCGAGCGCGTCGGCGGGGCCCGTCGTACCGGGGAAGGAGGGGCAGAGCGCCGGGTGGGTGTTCACCACGCGACCGGCGAAGCCCTCCAGGAAGTCGGCCCCCACCAGCTTCATGAAGCCGGCGAGCACGACGAGGTCGGGTTCGTACGACGCCACCGACGCGGTCAGCTGCGCATCCCACTCCTGCCGGCTCTCGAAGTCCCGCACCTTGTGGGTGAAGGTCGGGACACCGGCGCGCCCCGCGCGGGCCAGGCCCTCGATGTCGTCGCGATCGGCACCCACCGCGACCACCTCGGCGCCGTACCCCGGATCCGCGCACGCGTCGAGGATGGCCTGCAGGTTGGTCCCCGCTCCGGAGACGAGGACGACGAGTCGTGCGGTCACAGCCCGGAAGCGTACGGGACGCCGGTTCGCGGCCGAGTTGACTGGTTTCCCATGTCCAGTCGGGAAGCCGGTGCATCACACGTGAAGCATCGTGTGTGATGCACCAGTTCGGATGGATCACATGGGAAACCTGTCAACGGTCCGCGCGCCGCCGCTGCCACAGCGCGACGACCAGCGCACCCAGCAGGCCACCCAGGGCCATCGCACCGCCGAGCGTCACCAGGATGCCGCCCGCCGGTGCGCCGATGTCCGCCATCCGGCCGGTGCCCATCGGCCCGCCGGCCATGCGGACGGCCAGCCAGAGCAGCACGGCGCCGGCGAGGCCGCCGGCGAAGCCGCGCACCGCGACGGCGTCCCAGGCCGGGTCCTCGCTGCGCGACTGGGCCAGACCCGCCGCGATCGCCGCGCACAGGCCGGGGACCGCGAAGAGGACGCCCATCCAGCCGGGATTGGTCCCGGTCGCGGGAAGCGCGGCGAGCAGCGGGAAGGCGGGCAGGGGGCCGAGCGCGACCGAGGTCGCGGTGACCGAGGTCCCGGTCCCGACCGCGAAGCCGGGGCCGGCCAGGTAGGCGACACCCAACAGGGCGGCATTGGGTACGACGAGTGCCGAGACGACGAGCAGCACCAGGGCATTGCCCGGCGTCAGGTCGAGGGCCGTGAAGACATTCGCCAGCTGGGTGAACGAGGTCGCCAGGCCGACGAGAACGACCAGTGCGCCCGCCGCGAGGAGCAGGCCCGCACTCGCCAGCGCCACCTCGGCAGCATCGCGAGCCCGGTCAGGCACCCGCTCCACGAGCGCGTCGAGCAGTCCCGAGCCGCGGGCGAGTCCGGTGCCCAGGCCGAGCGCGCCGACCACGAGCGCGCCGCCGAGAGCGGGCAGCAGCCGGGGCTCTGCGCCGGTGCGCGAGCAGAACACGGCGACCAGGAGGGCGAGGACGACGTACACAGCGCAGCCGACCACCAGCAACGGTGCCGCGGCCCCGAGTGTGCGGACCTCGGCGGTCTCGGCGGCGGCCCGGCGGCCGCTGCGATGGCCGACGACCAGGAAGAGCAGGGTGAGGCCGAGCGGCGTGATCCCGAGCGGCCCGGCGGCCGCGTCGATGGTCGCGCCGTGGCCGCTGAGCCAGCCGTCAGCGCCGATCCGGAGCGCGTCGGTCGCCTGGCCGTGGCCGCCGCCCTGCGCCAGGAACCAGCCCGCGAGCGCGGCCGCCATGCAGACGCCCAGCCCGATGGCGGCGGCCCGGACCGCGGCGAACGCGGCGGCGAGCGCCTGACCGCGGCCCGCAGGTGTCTCCGGCCCGGAGGCGGGTCCACCGGCACGCGGTCGGTAGGTCAGTTCGGTCATCTCGTCTTCACCCTCGGCTTCGCTTCACCGCCAGTCTGCCGCCATCTCCCTGGGACTCGCGGACGCCACGCGGGTAGCGTTGGCCCGTCATGTCACAGCCCGCACCCCCCGACGCCACCCCGGCTTCCCCGCGCGGATCGCGGGCGCGCCGTCGCGCCGAGTCCGAGTCCGGCTCCGACTTCCAGAGCTTCTACATGTCCTCGCGGCGGCGGCTCCTGCTCCAGGCCCTGGCCATCTCCGGGACCCTGTCGAGCGCGCGGCACGCCGTACGCCAGAGCTACATCGCGGCCCAGCACCACTGGCGCAAGGTCGACGCCTCTCCGGATCCCGAGGCGTGGGTGCGCCAGCGGGCCTGTGCCACCGCCGCCCGTCACATCGGGCGCGCCGGCCGGGTCGAGAAGAGCGCGGACGCGGAGCAGACAGCCGTACTGGAGGCGCTCCGCAAACTACACGGGCCGGATCGCTCCGTGGTCGTCCTCGCCCACCTGGGCCGCCTCGAACTGGCGGCCATCGGCCAGCAGCTGGCGATGCGTCCCGATCTCGTCGCCGAGCGTCTCGCCAACGCGACCCACGACCTCAGCGCTCGCCTCGGGTGCGAACCGGGCGAGATCCGGGCGCGCCTGGAGTCGCTGGCGCCGCTGGTGACCTCGCCCGGGCTCCCCCGTGTCGACGCCGTACGCCGTCGCGGCGCTCGGCGCCGGCGGGCGCACGTCGGCGGCGGCGCCGTCCTGGCGATGCTGGTCACGGTGGCCGGCGGTTGGCTGGTCTCGACGCACGCACCGGCCGTGTCGGACGCGGTCCGCAAGGCCGAG
>JASLCW010000115.1 GCA_030151765.1 Marmoricola sp. | reverse complement strand
GGACAGGCCTGCCCGGATGCCCGTGGTGACGCCGACCGCGGCGGTGAGCGTGTTGTCGGGAGTCGAGGGCGAATACGTGAAGCTCCACACGGGGCTCCGTGCCGGCTCGGTCCTCGGTGCGCCACTGGCCGTCGTCGAGTCGTCGTAGGCGATGATCTGCCAGTAGAGAGGCTTACCGACTTCGGGCATGCATCCGGCCGCGCTGCCGCCCCAGTGCGGGGTGAAGGTCGTGCCCGTCGTCGTGCAGCTCGTCGACGGGTCGAATGTCGGTGAGTTGCTGGTCACGATGACATAGCGGCCGGCGTGCTTGACCGGCTTCCACTGCAGGAAGAGCTGCGCCTGGTCGGTGATGGTGGCGGCGTTCGCGGGCCACTGCGGTACGACATTCTCGGGCCAGTTGCGACGGAACTCCCACGCGCCGTCGGTCTTGGGCCACCAGCCGAGCGCATTGCCGCTGGCGTCGATGCCCTGGACGCGCCAGAAGTACTGGTCGTTGTTCCAGGTCGCCGGGGGTGAATAGCGCGTTCCCCGGATGCCGGACACCGTCGTGATGTTGGCCGCGGAGGGCTTGAACTCCTGGTCGGTGCTGACCTGAAGGGTGTACGTCGTGGCGCCGGCGATCGCGGGCCAGGCGAGTGCGATGTCCTGGACGATGGGCTCGCTGTCGCCGGGCTGGGTCACCGGCGCGATCGGCGGCGCATCGGTGGGGTCGTGGCTGGCGATCGTGTAGCTCCACGCCTGCGAGGGGTCCGGGAAACCGCTGACCACGTTGTTGGGGAACTTCGCCTGGACACGCCAGTAGTACGTGTTGGGTGCCGGGAGGCTCGACGGGGCCGTGAGCGTCGTCGTCTTGGTGTTGGTCGTGCTGAGCACGCGCCCGAACTGGGAGTCGTCACTGATCTGGACGTCGTACGACGTGGCGCCGGAGACGGGATTCCAGCCGAAGACCAGCGGCTGCTCGGGTGCGACCAGGGTGGTGCCGTTCGCCGGCTGCGTCAGGTCGGGGACGGCCGGAGCACTCTGGTCGTAGGAGTCCTGCGTGTAGGCGCTGCTGCCGGCGGCGTACTTCGCCGCGACGCGCCACCAGATCGTGCCGACGGGGAAGCGGGCGGTGGGGGTGTAGCGGATCGTCGCGGTGGTCACGTTGATTAGCAGCGAGCCGGTGAAGGAACTGTTGGTGCTCGCCTGCACCTGGTATCCGGTGGCGCCGGGGGCCGCATCCCAACTCAGGGTCCTGATGCCGGCACCGGTTGCCTGCAGGCCGGTCGGTGCGTCGAGCGAGGCCGCGGTGCCGGCCGGTGCCGTGGCGACCAGCAGTGTGCCGATCAGCGCGGACAGGACGGCTCCCGCCAGCCAGCGCATGCCGAACGTACGACGATTCATCAGACCCTCCCGAGGTCATAGCTCCCGGAGGGATTCTGGCACCGATTCGGGCCTTCCGGTCCCGAATTGGCAGAACGGCGGAAGCCGTGGTCAGGAGCCGCCGGTGAAGTGCAGGAGCTCGATGTCGGCGGATTTCCGCACGACCTCCCAGCCCGGTCGGTGCGCGAGCGCATAGGCCAGCGGAAGATCCGGCGGCAGCAGGGCCCACTGGACGTCGAGGCGCTCGAAGTCCCGATCCCAGCCCGGGTCCAGCTCGAACATGTCGCGGAGCTCGACGAGCGCACCACGGGTGAACTGGTCGCCGTAGCCGTTGACGAGGATGTCGAGCCGGGGATAGCGCCAGCTGAGATAGCTGCCGGTGAAGTCGTTGCTGAGCACCCGGGTCTGTGCCGGGAGGCGATCGAGCCATCGGGCGACCCAGGGCGGCTCGGAGGCGGTACGCACCGGCGCCAGGGCAAGCACGGGGCCGAGCAGGGCGACCGCGGCGAGACCGGCCACGACCACGGTCCTCCTGTCGTGGCGAGGCTGTGGGGAGTCCCGCAGGCGATCCGCCGCGGCCCGGGCGAGGAGCGGGGCGAGGATGCAGGCGGCGATCGGCACGGTCCGATTGGAGTACACCCCCCATCCCAGGGCGAGGACGGCGAGGAGCGTGCGATCCCACGGCAGCGGCTCGTCGCGGCGGAACTCGATGGCCACCAGCGCCAGGAACATCACCAGGAGGAGCGCCGGCCCGGCGGTGCGGAAGTCCGGTGGCCCCCATTCCGAGTAGAAGCTGCTGATGCTGCCGACATTGAGCACGGCGCCGTACAGCGCCGGCCCCAGCGGGGTGAGGCCCGCGGCCACGGCGCCGGCCAGCGGATTGAGCAGGAGACGCGATGCGCGGCGCCGCTCATCGGGTGCGGCACGAAGGATCGCGGCGCAGGCGCCGACGACGCCGATGCTCAGCGCGACGGGCCACATGCCGTGTGCCGTGGCCCAGAGCCAGGTCACCGGGACCAGCCACCAGCGATTCCGGCCGTCGACGCCGGTCCGCAGCCAGGCTCCGACGAAGACGACCGTGAGGATGTAGCTGATCATCTGGGGTCGCGCGGACAGCGCCGGGTGCGCGACCACGAGGACGGCGGCGGTGAGCGCCGCGGAGACCGTCGCTGGGCCCTGGCGGCGGCAGGTCAGGTAGAGCGTGACGATCAGGGCGATGAGGGCGGTACCCCACAGCCAGCGCACGCCGCCGAGTCCGAACCACTGCTCGAACTGGGCCATCAGCACCTCGGTGCTCCACTGGGTCGGCAGCCAGTCGCGGGTCGCCAGGGAGCTCATGTGCCCCGGGTGCCACAGGCTCCAGCCGCCGGAGAGGAATTCGTGCCCGATCCGCAGGTGGAAGTAGGTGTCGAGATTGAGGGCGGGGGACAGGCAGGCGCGGAGGGTCGAGAACAGCGCGATCACGATCAGCGGCGGCGCGATCAGGAGCAGCCGCGAGGGGCGCGACCCGTCGGTCTCCGGTTTCTCCTCGGCCGCCTCGCCGCCGGCCGGCATCAGTCCAGGCCGAGGGAGAAGGCCGACTCGAGATCGTGCCGCGAGTAGGCGCGGAAGGCGATGTGCGTCTCGGTGTCGAGCACCCCGGGGACCTTGTTGAGCTTGTCGGAGACCACCGCGGCCACCTCGTCGTGGTCGCGGACCCGAACCATGGCGATCAGGTCGATCTGGCCGGTCACCGAGTAGACCTCGCTGACTCCTTCGAGTGCCGCGATCTGCTCGGCGACCTCGGGAATCCGGGCGACGTCGGCCTGCACGAAGACGATGGCGGTGATCATGGGCCCAAGTTATCGCGTGGGCTGCCCCGTGGTGGCCAACACGCGCGGCTGGTCGAAGGGCACCAGTGCCTGACGGGACTCCTCGATCGCGTCGTGCACGGCGAGATGGCGCGCCGCGCCCCGGATCGGGCAGGACCACTCCCCGTCGACGGCGACCAGGCGGACGCCGGGCTGTTCCAGCCAGCGCAGCACCCGCTCGGACTCCTCGACGGTGGCTGCCGGGGCGGGGCCGAGCCCCGGAATGACGGTCTCCGCGCCGGCGCGCAGCTCGTCGACATAGCGCCCGGCATGGGCCTCGGGCGGGATGACGCCGGCGGCGGCGAGGCGTCCGTGCCGGATGATGTGCACCGACCAGCGCCGGTCCTCCTCGCGCCGCGCCGCGACGATCTCGGTGCACCCCGTCATCGCGCCGAGACGCTGTCGCCGGCTCGCGGCCCGGACGAAGGTGGCGAGCCGGTCGCGCTGGGTGCGCGCCTCCTCGAAGCGCTCCGCCTCGGCCAGTTTCGACATCTGCCGCTGCACCAGGTCGACGACCTCGTCGGCGCGGCGGAGCAGGTTGTCGCGGAGGTCGTCCACCATTGTCGCGTAGTCGACGATGCCGATGCTGCCGTCGCAGGGGGACAGGCAGCGACTCATCTCGGCCAGGGCGCAGGGAGAGCCGTGCGGCGTGAGCGGCAGCTTTCCGCTGCACTGGCGCACCGGAAAGGTCTCGTGCAGCGCGGCGAGGCATTCCTCGGCCTGCTGCCGGCTGGTGAAGGGCCCGAAATAGTCGGCGTCGTCGTCGATCACCTTGCGCACCAGGGAGAGCCGTGGCCACGGCTCGTTGGTGAGCTTGATCCAGTGCACCTTGTGCGGCCGCTTGCTGCGCCGGTTGTACGGCGGGACGTGCTCGGCGATCAGCCGTAGCTCGCGCACCTCGGCCTCCAGCGGGGTGGCGCACTCGATCGCGTCCACCGACTCCGCTAGGGCCACCATCTCGCCCATCCGGGTGCGAGTCTCGGCCGCGGTGAAATAGGAACGGACCCGGGTGCGGACATCGCGCGAGGTGCCGATGTAGAGGACATGTCCCACGCGGTCGCGGAAGAGGTAGACGCCGGGTGCATGGGGGAGCGGCTCGGCCAGGTGGCGCTTGCGGCGTACGGCGGGAGCCACCTTGGTGCTGAAGGTCTGCAATTCCTCGAGGGTGTGAACACCCAGGCCGCCCAGTCGGCCGATCAGCCCGTGCAGGACGTCGACGGTCGCGCGGGCATCGGAGAGGGCCCGGTGATTGGGCTCGGTGCTCGCGTTGAAGGTCCGGGCCAGTGAGCTCAGCTTGCAGTTGGGGGCGTCGTCGCGGGTGATCACGCGTCGGGCCAGCTTGGCGGTGTCGAGCACCTCGAAGGCCGGCCAGGGCCGTTGCTGCTCACCACAGAAGTGCTTGAGGAAGCCGACGTCGAAGGGCGCGTTGTGCGCGACCAGGACGGAGCCCTGGGCGAACTCGAGGAAGGCCGGCAGTGCCGACTCGATCGAGGGTGCGCCGGCCACCATCGTGTCGGTGATGCCGGTCAGGACGGCGATGAAGGTCGGGATGGATCCGTGCGGATTGACCAGCGTCTGGAATTCACCGAGGACCTCGCCGCCCCGGACCTTGACCGCGCCGATCTCGGTGATCATCGAGCCGCCCTGCGCGGAACCGCCGGTGGTCTCGAGGTCGACCACGCAGAAGGTGACCTCGCGCAGGGGCCGGCCGAGCTCGTCGAAGCTCATCTGGGCAGCCCACCGGCCGGGATTGGCGCCGGTGCGGGTGGTCATGGCAGCCACGCTAGGCCCGGGGTCCGACACGACCGGGTAGCCACCCCGGGGCGGGTGGGATGTGTCGGAGCCAGCTGCCAACCTGCCTCCGACCCGACTTCCCCCGGGTCCGATCAAGGAGGACGAACGATGTCAGTGCGAATCGACTGCGACACCTGTCTGGTCCGGGACCTGGCCTGCCATGACTGCGTGGTGAGCGTGCTGCTCGGCCCACCGCCCGAGCTCAGCCTGGACGCCGCCGAGCAGCGCGCCTTCGAGGTGCTCGCCGATTCCGGCCTGGTGCCGCCGCTGCGGCTGGTCACGCCGGTCAACGAGCGGCGTGTCGAATCCGCGTGAGGCCGATCACGCCGTACGGCGGATTCCGGGGCGATTCGGGCGCATCCCGGGGGTCCTGCGTGACCGGAACCTGAAAATCTTCGGAATCCGGTGGCGATCTTTTGCGCCATCGAGACCTCACCGTTATCTTTGTGGCTCATGGCTGCTGGCCCAGTGGACCGCGAGGGTTCGCTCAGCAGCCGCGCTGAGTTCGGAAACGTGAGCACGGGGGTGCGCGTCGCCGGAGCCGGGGAACCAATCTTTTGGGGTGAATCCGGAGTGCGCCGCCGTGAGTTCTGCGGTAGCGCGCGCTGGTAGGGCGTCTTTGGGCCCGAATCCGTCAGCTCACCTGGTAAGCGTCGAGACAAAGAGGAGCCCGACCGCTCGTGCCCGACGACCGGTTCCGCCCATTCGTGCGCAAAACCCCAGTCCACAGCAAGGCCGTCGCCGCAGTCGCCGCGGCCTTCACCCTCAGCCTCAGCGCGACCCTCACCGGCTCGTTCGTGTCGCCCGCCGACGCGGCGCCGGTGAAACCGGCCGCGAAGCCCGACATCAAGCAGGTCCGGGCCAAGGTCGACCGGCTCTACCGCGCGGCCGAGGTCGCCTCGGAGCACTACAACACCGCGCAGTCGAACCTCAGGGACTCGCGTACCACCCTGAAGGCGCTGCAGGCCGACCTGGATCGGCAGCAGCAGCTGGTCGACAAGCTGCGCACCCAGGTCGCGTCCAGCCTGGTCGAGCAGTACCAGGGTCAGTCGCTCTCGACGGCCGGCCAGGTCGCACTCTCCAATGACCCCTCGGCCTTCATCAACGGCCTCAGCGCGATGACGGCGTACAACAGCCAGCGCGGCGACGTGATGGCGCAGTACACCACCGAGCTGAGCCGCCTCGACCTCCGCAAGCAGGCACTCAAGGACGAGACCGCCTCGCTGTCGAAGACCAGCGCCGCGCTCGCCGCCGACAAGGCCAAGATCGACAAGTACGCCGCCGAGGCCAAGAGCCAGCTCGACGCGCTCGAGGCCAAGCAGCGTGACGCGCTCCTCTCCGGCAACTACAACGGCGCCATCCCGGACATCGCCGCCAGCGGTGCCGCCAAGACCGCGCTGCACTACGCGCTCGCCCAGGTGGGCAAGGCCTACGTGTGGGGCGCCGCGGGCCCGAACGCCTTCGACTGCTCCGGTCTGATGCTCCGTGCCTGGGGCGCCGCCGGCATCGGCCTGCCGCACAGCTCGCGGGCCCAGGCCGGCATGGGCACGCCGGTCTCGCAGAGCCAGTTGCAGCCGGGCGACCTGGTCTTCTTCTACCACCCGATCAGCCACGTCGGCATGTACATCGGTGGCGGCCTGATGGTCAATGCCGAGAACCCCTCGGTCGGCGTCAAGATCACCAGCATCAACGCGATGCCGTACGCCGGTGCGGTCCACCTCGGCTAGATCTGATGGCGCGAGCGGCGCTGCGCTCCTGAGCGTCGTCGGCTCGCCCGCCGTGGCGGTCTCCGCTCCGCCCCGCTGCCGCGCGGGATCTGATGGCGCGAGCGGCGCTGCGCTCCTGAGCGTCGCCAACTCGCCCGCCGTGGCGGCGATCCGCGGCCGCTGCCGCGCGGGATCTGATGGCGCGAGCGGCGCTGCGCTACGTCGAGCCATTGGAATTGCCTGTGGCCTGATCCTGCTGGCGACCGCAGCTGCCTGCAGCAGCGACACCAGCATCACGCCGCCCACGGCGCCGCCCGATGACGCGACGGCGCGCACCCAGGCGGGTCAACGGGCGCTCGATGCCTTCGCCCGGGGCCTGCGCACGGGTACGCCGGCCGAGGGCGTCGTCTCGGCGAAGGCGCCGGGGTTGATCCCGGCCGTGACGGCCAACGCCCGGACCCTCGGCGTACGCGCCCTGTCCTTCGACTACGTCGACACCGATGACGGCGCACTCGGGTCCTCCGGACAGCAGCGGTGGGGCCAAGACGCCTGGGTCGGCGTGGTGGCCGCGAGCTATCGGCTCGCGGCGGACACCGGGCCCACACAGATGGAGGTCGCCGTCACCTTCACCCGCGAGGGCGACGCCACCCGGATCGCGGCGATCGGGGGATACGGCCACCGGAGCGCGCTGTGGCTCGACGGTGGCGCCGAGGTGAGGCACCGGGGCCAGGTCTGGATCATCGCCGCCGGCGGCACCGCCGGTGCCGCCGACCGCTATCTGCGCCAGGGCAGCACCGCGGTGCGCCAGGTGCGGATGGTGCTCCCGTCGTGGCGGGGCAGCCTCGTCCTCGAGGTGCCGCGCGACCAGGCCCAGCTCGACAGCGTGCTCAACGCCGACGCCGAGACCTACGCCGACATCGCGGGCGTCACGACCACCGCGGACGGTGCCGAGGCGCCGCGCTCACCGATCCACGTCTTCCTCAACCCGGCCGTCTTCGGCACGCTCAAGCCGCGCGGCGCCCAGGTCGTGCTCACCCACGAGACGACGCACGTCGCCACCCGGGCACCGTTGACCCCGATGCCGACCTGGCTCTCCGAGGGCTTCGCCGACTACGTCGCGCTCGACCATTCGGGCGTGCCCCTGCGCACGGCCGCCCACCAGATCATCACCCGGGTGCGTCAGCACGGACTGCCCAGGGACCTGCCCAGCAGCACCGATCTCGCGCCGACCGCCTCGGGCCTCGGCGCCACCTACGAGGAGGCGTGGACGGTCTGCCGCTATCTCGCCGACACGTACGGCGAGGCCAGGCTGGTCGCCTTCTACGACGACGTCTCCGGTGGTACGCCGCTCGCCCGCGCCTTCCGCTCCCACTTCGGAGTCGGCCGCGCCCAGGTCGTCTCCGGATGGCGCGCCTGGCTCGGCAATCTGGCACGGGCCCGATGAATCAGCTGGCCGACCGGCGGATCAGCTTGGCCGTCCTCGTCGTCGGCGGCCTCGTCTTCGCCCTTCTCGCCTGGCTGCTGGTGCCGTGGCAGTGGGTCCCGGGCGGGCACTACCAGCACGTGGCGCCGGCCGATGTCTTCAGCTCCGCGCAGATCGCGCGCGCGGAGCACTACTCGTCGCTGCAGCGGCACCTCGGCTGGGCCGCACTCGGTGTCTCGCTGCTGGTCTCGGTGCTGCTCGGCTTCACCCGGCTGGGTCGCTTGCTGGTCGGCCGGCTGCCGGGTCCATGGTGGCTCCGGGTGCCGCTGGCCGCGCTGGCGGTCCTCCTGGTGGGGACCCTGGCGACGCTGTGGTTCGACGTCCGGATCCAGCAGAACGAGATCCGCTTCGGGCTCAGCAGGCAGCCCTGGTCGGGCTGGTGGCGGGACCAGGCGGTGGGCCTGGGGGTGACCTGGGTCGGCACCGCCATCGCGCTGCTCGCCCTGATCGCCCTGATCCGCAGGCTGCCGCGCACCTGGCCCGCGGCGGCCGCGGCGGCCGCCGTCGCTCTGGGCTTCGCCGGCTCGTTCGTCTATCCGGTGGTGGTCGAGCCGCTCTTCAACACGTTCACCCCGATGCCGGCCGGACAGTTGCGCAGCGAGATCCTGCACCTGGCGGCGGTCGAGCACGTGAAGATCAGCGACGTGCTCGTCGCCGACGCGTCCCGTCGTACGTCGACGCTCAATGCCTATGTCTCCGGATTCGGCAGCAGTCGTCGCGTGGTCGTCTACGACAACCTGCTCAAGGATCTGCCCCGGGACGAGGTTCTCGTCGTGATCGCGCACGAACTCGGGCATGCACGTCACCAGGACGTGCTCCTCGGTACGACGCTCGGTGCGGCCGGGGGAGTCTTCGGTGTCGGGCTGCTGGGCCTGCTCCTCGGCTGGCCGGGGCTGCTCCGTCGCGTCGGCATACCTGCGGACGCGACAACACCAGCGGATCCGGTGGTGGTTCCGCTGGTGCTGGCGTTGGTGGCGCTCGGGACCTTCATGGTGAGCCCGGTCGAGAACACGATCAGCCGGGCCATCGAGGCCCGGGCCGATCGTGCATCCCTGACGGCGACCCGTGATGTGGCCGCCTTCGACGCGGTGCAGAAGCGGTTGGCGGTGTCGAGCCTGGCTGACCCCATCCCTCCACAGTGGGGTCAGATCTGGTTCGGCACGCACCCGACCGCTCTGCAACGCATCGGGATCGCGGTGGCCCTGAGGCCGGAACTGCTCAGCAGCTCCCGCCGCTGACGGCGCTGGCGACCTTGGTGCAGGTATCGGAGAAGAGGCCGCTGACCTCGCCTCCGAGCAGGACGACGACGGCCACGATGACCGCGGCGACGCCGGCGACCAGGAGCGCGTATTCAGCCGCGCTGGCCCCGATCTCGTCCTTCACCCTGCCCACAACTCTCGCCTCCCCGAGTCCCTGATGGAAGTGGGTGGCCGCCTCGACCGGCGTCGCTGCGGCCACCTCCCGTTGTCCGTAGGTCAGCAGGTGCCGCTGGTGCTGATGCAGTCGCTCGTGTGCGTGAAGGCGCTGCTGATCTGGCCACCGAGGGTGAAGACGATCAGAACGATCACCGCGGCGATGCCGGCGACCAGGAGGCCGTACTCAACAGCAGAGGCGCCCTGCTCGTCGCGACGGGCGATGAGGGTGTTCTTGATCATCAGGACGGTGTGCAGAATGCGGTCGTTCATGGGTTGCTCCCTTTGAGAGGTACTGCGGTTCTTGCTCCGAAGATCCGAGTCCGGAGTCGGACTCCCTGATGTCCGATGGCTCAATCGTGGTCCAGGTCACCGAAAACGGACATTGGGAGATCGGTCTCGAAACCGTGGATCATCGGGACTAATCGCCATCTAGTCCGAAAGGACTAGATCGTTCCGTAATTGGGTGAGGACGCCGGTCCCGCCACGAGTTCGCCCTCAGAGGGCCGTTGGTCCGCCGAGCAGCCCGAGGCGGATCGCGGCCATCAGCGCCTGCGCCTTGTTGGCGGCGCCGAGCTTCTCGTAGATCCGTGAGACGTGTGCCTTCACCGTCGACTCGCTGATGTAGAGCTGGCCGGAGATGGCGGTCGCGGAGAGGCCGTCGGCGAGCAGCCGGAGTACGTCGAGCTCCCGGGCCGTGAGCGAGGGCGTGCTGGAGCTGAGCCGGCGGACCATGGCGCCGGCGAGATCGGCGCACGTGAAGGTGTTGGGCATGGCGGCGGCCTGGCGTGCCGCCGCGATCACGTCCTCGCTGGGTACGTGCTTGCCGACGAAGGAGGAGGCGCCCGCCTCCATGGCCGCGAAGATCTGGTCGTCGCCCGAGTGCATCGTCAGGACGACGATGCCCATCGAGGGATGGTCGGCCCGGAGCGCACGGACGATCTCGAGGCCGGAGCCGTCGGGAAGGCTCAGATCGGTGACGACGACGGCCGGCCGCGCCTCGGGCGCCTTCTCCAGCGCCTCGGCGACCGTGCCGGCCTGGGCCGTCACCCGGAAGCCGCCCGCCCTGCTGAAGGCCCCCGCGAGCCCCTGTCGGATCAGCTCGTGGTCGTCGACCAGCATCACGTCCAGCTCGTCGGTCATTCGACATCTCCCAACTGCACTCGAACCAAGGTGCCGGTGCCGGCGGCACCGGGCGACACTGTCAACGAGGCACCGATCTGTGCGGCACGCTCGCGCATGATCGAAAGGCCGTAGGAGTCCTCACGGCCCGCTCCGAGGCCGACGCCGTCGTCGGCGACGGTGATGACGGCGCCCGGTGGGTCGATGCGGCAGGTCACCCAGAGATTCTCGGGCGAAGCGTGCTTGCGGGCATTGTTGATCGCCTCCTGCGCGATTCGAATCAGCTGCGCCTCGGCGTCCTGGGAGAGCCTGGTGGTGGCCTCGTTGATGTCGACGTGGACCGCGAACGGATTCTCGGCCTCGACGCGGGCGGCCAGCATCGCCAGGCTCTGCCCGACGGTCAGCTCGCCGCGCAGGTCGGTGCGCAGGCCGGTGACGGACTGCCGTACCTCGCGCAGGACGCGGGTGACCTGCCCGCGGACATCTCCGATGCGCTCGTCGAGTGCCGGATCGCGCGGGTCGAGTGCGTCGATGAGATAGCCGAGGGAGGCGAGATCCTGGGCCAGGCCGTCGTGCACCTCGCGGGCCAGTCGCTGACGCTCCTCCCGAGTCGCGCTGGCGGCGATGTCGGCGAACATCAGTGCCGCATCGAGGCGGAGGATGTCGCCGGTGAGCTCGTCGGCCAGCTTGGTGAGCGTGTTGTCGTCGATCGCGGTCTCGGCCTGGCCGATGAGCACGCAGACGACGTTGTCGTCGCGGAGCAGCGGCACCGCGAAGCGTTGATCGGCACGCCACGGCTTGCGGGTGCGCCAGACGAGATCCAGGCGGCCGACGATGTCGGCGAGCTGGTCGGGCCGGGAGCCCTCGGCGAAGAGGATCGGCGTGTATTCGTCCGTGTGGCCACGCGCGAGCAGGGCCGCGGAGGCACACGGCACCCGGGCGGTGGCCCTGGTCAGCACCCGGTCGGCCGTCTCCCGCACGTCCAGTCCCTCGCTGAGCTGGGCGGAGAGCGAGTGGAGCTGCTCCATCACGTCGATCGCCTCCTGGTACGCCGTCGTCGTACGCGACTGGGCGAAGAGGCGGTGGATGGAGGCGCCGAGCAGGCCCGTCCCGGTCGCGGTGACCATCCAGAGAACCAGCGCCGCGAGAGCGGCATCGCTCAGCGGCCTCGGCGTGGCCACGCCGGCGATGACGAGGGCGGCCGCCTCCGCGCAGAGCGTGTAGGCGACGCCGGTCAGCCGGGCGCTCAGGCCGCCGACCAGCGTCGGGATGGCCAGGTAGGGGACCGCCGCCGAGGCGGCCGGGTCCACCCAGATCGCCAGGATGCCCACGACGCCGGCCTCGGCGACCGCGACATTGAGGCTCTGGCTGCGTGCGGTGCTGGTGAGCGTGGTCGCGAGGAGCGCGGTGACGGTCACCAGGAGCAGCGCCGAGTAGTTCGAGGAGCCCGTCGACACGACGCTGGCCCACAGGCCCGCCAGGGTGAAGACCCGGCAGGCGAGGGTGACCCGGTCGAGATCGCTCTGTGGTGGTCCCACTCAGCGGCTCACATCTTGCCGCTGAAACTGTGCATGATCTGGATCGCGGCAGGCCCGAGAACGGCGATGAAGAGACACGGGAGGATGCAGAAGATCAGCGGGAGCAGGATCTTGACGGGCACCTTCTGCGCCGCCTCCTCCGCCCACTGGCGCCGCTTGATCCGCATCTCCTGCGACTGCACCCGCAGCACCTGGCCCACCGGGATGCCGAAGGCATCGGCCTGCACCATCGCGCTGGTGAACGAGCTGACCTCGGGGACGCTGGTCCGGTCGCCCATCGCACGGAGGGCCTCGGCACGGCCGCGGCCCAGCTGCATCTCCTGCAGCATGCGGGCGAATTCCTCGCCCAGCGGCCCCTCGGTGTTGCGGGCGACCTGGCCACACGCGGCATCGAAGCCCAGGCCCGATTCGACCGAGATGGTGAGCAGGTCGAGAGCGTCCGGGAGCTCTCGGCGCAGGCTGTCCGCGCGGTTGTACGCGCACTGGTAGAGGTACATGTTGGGTGCCATGTAGCCGGCGACGGAGATGCCGACGACGACCACGAGTGTGGGCAGCAGGGGCACGCTGATGGCCATGCAGACGACGAGCGAGGCGACGAGAGCGAGCACGAAGCCGAGCACCTTGCCGGACAGGACCCGCTCGACGGTCCAGCCGTGCGGATTGCCGGCCAGGTCGAGCCGCTCCCGGATCCGGTCGTTGGCGTCGTCCGGGCTGAGCTTGCGCCCGATGCCCTGCAGCTTGGCCAGCAGCGGAAGCAGCACCCGCTCGGAGAAGGGCGGCTCGAGCTCCCGCTTCATCTCCTCGGGTGCGGAGGTCAGCGCCTCGATCACCGCGATCGAGCGGTTCACGCCGCTGCGTTCGGGGGTGAGGCCGCCGATGGCGGCGAAGATCAGGAAGAGCGCCGCGAAGATCAGGACAACGCCGAGTACGAGCACCATCACACGTCCACCTTTGCGACCTTGGTCATCCAGAAGACTCCGACCGACAGCAGCAGCGCCATGCCGATGCACATCAGGATGCCCAGAGGCGTCGAGTACAGCGGCTCGACGTACGTCGGCTTCGAGAGGGTCAGGTAGGCCAGGAAGATCGGGGGCAGGCCACCGAGGATCCAGGCGGAGAGGCGACCCTCGGCCGAGAGTGCCGAGACATGGCGGCGGAGGTACTCCCGCTCGCGGAGCGTTGCCGCCACCGTGTTGAGCAGCTCGGCCAGGTTGCCGCCGACCTCGCGCTGGATCCGGACCGCCATCACGACCCAGGCGAAGTCTCTACTGTCCATGCGCTTGGCGACGCCCTCGAGGGCGTCCTCGAGGCCGACGCCGAGGCGGCTCTCGACGATCACCCGCCGGAACTCGGAGGCGATCGGTTCGGCGCCCTCGCGGACGACGGTGTCGATCGACTGGGCCAGCGAGAGACCGGCGGAGAGGCTGCTGGCGAGAAGCTGCAGCGTGTCGGCGAGACCGGCGTTGAAGGCCCGGAGCCGGTTCGCCTTCTTGATGCCGAGGAAGATCCACGGTCCGAAGATGCCGATCGCGAGGAAGATCAGCAGGAGGAGCGGGTTGCCGCGCCCGAGCAGGCCGCCCACGAGGCCGCCGCCGATGGCGATGCCGGCGTGGATGAGGAGCCATTCCGCCGGGCGCAGGCTCAGGTCGGCCGCCTCGAGCCGGTGTGCGATGCGCTCCTCGAGGCTGCGGTTGTTGGCCAGCACCTTGCCCGCGACGTCCTTGGCCTGGTCCGCGATCGAGGAAGCCGTGGGCAGCGCGTGCTGCGTGGGACGGGTGCCGCTGCCCGAGCGGCCATAGCTCTCGACGTGTTCCTCGAGGGTCGTCGGCACCTCGACCTCGGGCCGGCTGCCGGCGGCGAGGACGACGCCGCCGAGGCCGAGTCCGACGGCGAGGATCGCGGCCAGGGCGATGGGCCACGACAGGGTCGTCCTCGTTGCCTTGGGCGCCGTGATCGTCGGGGTCGGCGTGGTCGGGGTGGAGGCCTTCCGGACCTGCACGTACGCCGAGTCCGAGTAGCTCTGGCCGGCCGCGGTCAGCGTGACCGCCGTGGTGGCCTCCGAGGCGGTGACGCTGTCGGGAACCGTGGCGGTCACGAGCACCTGGCGGGCGAGGGTCTGCGCCTCGTGCGCATAGGTGCTGGCCAGCGCGCCCGGCTTGGCGGCGTCGATCAGCTGTCCGCTGCCCGCCTGCGAGAGCTGGCCGAGCGCGGCATTGTCGCTGTCCGCGTTGAGCAGGGAGACCGCGTCGAGGCGGACACCGCTCTTCTTGACCGAGGCCGCGGTGGCGGCGGCCGAGTCGCTCGAGGTGTCCTTGCCGTCCGAGAGGAGGAGCACCTGCCGCTGGCCGGTCGTGCCGGTCGCTGAGATCGCCTGCAGGACACCGGCGTACAGGCGGGTCCCGCGGGAGAGCGTCAGCGCGTCCACGGCGGCATGCGCCGCGGCACGGTCGAGCGTCGGCGTCAGCCGGGTGTTGACCTTCGAATCGAAGGTGACGATGCCGACCATGACATTGGCGGGCGCCTTGTCCAGGAAGGTGTTCGCGGCGGCCTTGGCACCGGCCAGCCGCTGCCCGGCCATGCTGTCGCTGGTGTCGATCGCGAGGATCGTGGTGCGCTGGACCTCGGCCGACGAGCTCGCCGCCGCGGCCTTGGCGGGTACGTCGGTCCCGTCGATCGTGACCTTGACCGAGCCGAGGTCGACCGGGGCGGTGCCGGGCACCGACACGAGAAGCTGCAGTGCTCCGCCGTTGAGCTCGGCGTGGTCGATGCTCGCGGCGCCGTCAGCGGCGTACGCCGGAGCCGCCAGCAGCGCGATCCCGATCGTGGTGAGGGCGGCGAGCCGGGTCGTCCGGCGACGAAGCCCGGTCATGACTGGG
This sequence comes from Marmoricola sp., assembly GCA_030151765.1. Lineage (GTDB taxonomy): Bacteria > Actinomycetota > Actinomycetes > Propionibacteriales > Nocardioidaceae > Marmoricola. The sequence goes on along the minus strand of JASLCW010000115.1, from coordinate 394 downwards.
CCCGCATGAAGACGCGGTTGTCGACGTGGATGTTGGCGTCGGACAGCTTCTCCATGAACTTCGGGCGCAGACCGGTCGCCTTCAGGCTGCCGAGATTGCGGCCGCTGTCGTCGTATCCCGCCTTGGTGTCGAAGAGGAAGACGTCCTGGAGGGTGATCACGTCGCCCTCCATGCGCTCCACCTCGGTGATGTGCGTGATCCGGCGGGTGCCGTCCTTGAGACGGGTCTGGTGCACGATCAGGTCGATCGCGGAGGCCACCTGCTCACGGATCGCGCGCACCGGCAGTTCCATGCCCGCCATCAGCACCATCGTCTCGATGCGGGAGAGGGTGTCGCGCGGGCTGTTGGAGTGGACCGTGCAGATCGAGCCGTCGTGACCGGTGTTCATCGCCTG
>JASLCW010000089.1 GCA_030151765.1 Marmoricola sp. | reverse complement strand
CCTCGGACCAGTCGACGATGTCGATCTTCTCGCCGTGCAGCTCGTTCATGACATTGCGCACCCGCTGACCCATCGGGCCGATGCAGGAGCCCTTGGCGTTCACGCCCGGGACCTTCGAGTGCACCGCGATCTTGGTGCGGTGACCGGCCTCGCGGGCGATCGCCGCGATCTCGACGGTGCCGTCGGCGATCTCGGGGACCTCCAGCGCGAAGAGCTTCTTGACCAGGCCCGGGTGGGTGCGCGAGAGCATCACCTGCGGCCCGCGCATGCCCTTGCGGACGCTGATCACGAGCGCCTTGATGCGGGCACCATGGCTGTAGTCCTCCCCCGGCACCTGCTCGCCGGCGGGGATCAGCGCCTCCAGCTTGCCCAGGTCGACCATGACGTCCTGCGGGTCACGGCCCTGCTGGATGACGCCGGAGATGACATCGCCCTCCTTGCCGAGGAATTCACCGAACTTCCGCTCGTCCTCGGCATCGCGCAGGCGCTGGAGCATGATCTGCTTCGCGGTCGTGGCCGCGATCCGGCCGAAGCCCTCGGGGGTGTCGTCGTACTCGCCGATGCGATTGCCCTCCGAGTCCAGCTCGGGTGCCATCACGGCGACGTGGCCGGTCTTCTGGTCCAGTACGACGCGTGCGTGCGGCTGTGCGCCCGGAGTCTTCTCGTAGGCGGTCAGCAGGGCCTGCTCGATCGCCTCGACGAGCACCGAGAGTGAGATCTCCTTCTCCTGCTCGAGCGTCCGGAGGATCCTCATGTCGATGTCCATGACACCTGCCCCTTTCAGTCCCGCTCGCGGGAATTGAACTCGATCTGGATCTTGGCCTTGCGCACGTCTGCGTACGCCAGCCGGTGCTCGTCGCCGTCGACGACCAGGGTGACGGCCTCGTCATCGCTCTCGCCGATGCGGCCCTCGAGGCTGCTGTCGTCCACGCAGGTCACCGCCACCTTGCGTCCGGCGTTCCGGCGCCAGTGCCGGGGCAGCGTCAGCGGACGGTCCACGCCGCGCGAGGAGACCTCGAGCGTGTAGGGCTGGGTGCCCATCACGTCGGAGTCGTCCAGCAGCGCGGACACCGCGCGCGTGGCATCGGCGACGTCGTCCATCGTGACGCCGCCGTCCTTGTCGACCGCCACCCGGAGCATCCGGCGCTTGCCCGCCGAGGTGACCTCCACGGCTTCGAGGTCGAGCCCGAGCCTCGACACGGGCTCCTCGAGAAGGGCGGCGAGCCTGTCCGTCAGGTCTGATGTGGCCATCGTCGAGCGCCCTTCTCTCTGCTGTTGTGGTGAGTCCCCAAGCCTAGGGCATGGCCGAGCATCCCCAGCGGCTACGATGCCGCGGTGTCCGCAAGCGGGGAGTTCCAGCCGGGTCGCCGGGCCGTGGTCGCCGTGGGCGGCGCCGGACTCATCCTCCTGGCGACCGGCTGCCGGATCGGCAGTCAGACGCCCGACGACGGGCAGACCGAATCCGCCGGGCAGTCCCCCGACATCGTGGCCGTCGGCGTGGCCGTGGGCCTTCTCGACCAGGCTGTCAGCCGGCTTCGGGCGATCACCACGACACCGCGGCCGGTGACCGAATCCCTGCGCCTGCACGAGGTTCACCTGGCCCGCCTGCAGGGTGTCTCGCCGGCGTCCATGCGCCCGACCCCGAGCGCGCCGGCGACGCCGTACCCGGCGCATCTGACCGCCTCCGCGCGGGCCGGCGAACAGAACCTCGTCCACCAGTTCACCGGGCTGGCACAACGCGCGGAGAGCGGCGATCTCGCCCGGCTCTTCGCCGCGATGGCCGCCGCCACCGCACAGCGTCTCGCGGCCTGGCCGCCGCTCAAGGGTGCCCGATGACACCGGTGGCGGCACTGCAGGCGACCCTTGGCGGCGAGCACACCGCCGTCTACCTGTACGGCGTTCTCGGTGGCCAGGTCTCCGAGTCGTCCCAGCCGAAGCTGGCCGCGATCATCCGGAATCTGTACGACGTGCACGTCGCCAGGCGTGATCGGCTGACCGAGCTCGTCCACGCCCACCACGCCGCCCCCGTGGCGGCCTCCTCGGCGTACCGGCTGCCGAACGGACTGCGCAGCGCCGCGGACCTGCGCGCCGCCGCCCGCGACATCGAGGACCGCTGCCTGCAGCTCTACGGGCAGACCGTCGGGAGCACCTCGGGCGCCGACCGGGCCTGGGCGATCAACGCCCTGCTGGCGGCATCCACACAAGCGCTGGCGGTCGGCGTGGTGCCCGGCGACTACCCCGGCATGACCGTCTGAATCAGTCCGTCAGCGCACAGCGCCGCAGGCTGATCACGCAGCGCATGAGTCGCGTGTCCATCGGCGAGGCCGGGCCCGTGCCGGCGGGCAGCACGTCCGCGATCAGCGTCCCCGGTGCCTCCCACGCGAAGGTGCTGGCGATCCAACCTGCCGGGACCGAGAGCGTGAGCCGCCTCGACGGATCGAGCTCTCTCACCTCGATCCTGGTAGCGCCCTCGACCTCGCCTCCGGCTGCCGCGCGCACCCTCCGATTCCGCTTGCCGACCGCCATCCAGCCGTCGTCGGAGAAGGTGCCCGCCGAGGCATCGGGAACCATGGCCGTGTACGCCGCCCTCCCGTCCGGACCGATCGAGCCGAGCCGGAAGAAGATCGGCCCCTGCCCCACCGTCTGGGCGATGAGCATTCCGGCCGGAGTGTCGCCGATCACCGACAGGTCCTTGAGTTGCCGGGTCTGCCCGGTCGCAAGGGTCCACATGGCCGTGCCATTGCCCCCGACCCGGAAGACCCGCACGTCGGGACTGGTCACCGCCGCCATCACCAGCCCCAGCCCGTCGGCGGGATTCTGGTGCGGGAGCCTCCAGGTGCCGAGCAGGCGCCCGTCGGTGGTGTCGCGGACCTGGACCCGGCCCTTGCCGACGGCCTGGGGCAGCGCGATCACGGCCCCGTCCCGGGACAGGATCGGCATCGTGTCCTTCGCGACGGCGGCCCGGTGCTCGTGGGTGCCCCGGCCCCACCACCAGCCGGAACCCCGGCGCGCTGCGATCCAGGAGTCTCCGGCCGAGACGACCGACAGCCACCGGCCGGGCATCGCCTTGCCCCCGACGTACAGGGTCCCGCCCACGACGAAGGGGATGGCCGGCGCACCCTTCGGTATCCCGGCCGGCCCCCGGTCGTCGCCCTGCCTGGTCACGAAGAGCGTGACTCCGGCCAGGACCAGCAGCACCGCGATCGCGGCGGCCAGGGGCGCCATCCAGACGCGGCCCGGCGCGACCCGGATCGTTCCGGGCTCGGGCCGGAGCGGCACGTCCACGCCGTCGGCGACCTCGTGGAGCTCACGGGTCAACAGGGCTTCGATCTCGTCGATCTGCATGTCAGGCCTCCCTTCCGGAGTTCTCGGACGATGCGGCGAGTCGGCTCCGCAGGGAGGCGAGCGCCTTGTGAGCGGTGGATTTGACGGTTCCGGCCGAGCAGCCGAGGGTGTCCGCGATCTGCTGCTCGCTGAAGTCCTCGTAGTAGCGCAGTACGACGACCGCGCGTTGCCGTGGCGGCAACGCACACACGTGTGGCCACAAGAGCATCCGGTCCTCGTTCCCGACGACACCCACGGGCGTCTCCGGAAGGCGTTCGGTCAACACCTCGCGCCGCAGCCGCACCGGACGCCGCGACGAGATGAAGGTGTTCGTGAGCATGCGTCGTACGTAGGCGTCGGGAGACCCGGAGGCCTCGACCCGGTGCCAGTTCCGGTAGACCTTGAGCAGCGCCTGCTGCGCCAGGTCCTCCGCATCCGCGTGATTGCCGGCCAGCAGATAGGCAAGGCGGTAGAGGCCCGGCCAGGCGGCCGCGGCGTACTCCTCGTACGTGCCCGCCGTCGTGCTCACACTCAGCATTCGAACACCCCCTTCACCGGCATGACGCCGGCACGCGCCGGAAAGGTTGCCTCCATCTAGGCTGGTTCGCGTGGAGATGATCTATCGGCCCCTGGGGGCCTCGGGACTGATGGTGAGCGCGGTCGGGATCGGGTGCAATGCCTTCAGCCGCCGGGTCGACGCCGACGGTGTCGCCGACATCCTGGACGCCGCGCTGGACAGCGGCGTGACCCTGCTCGACACCGCCGACATCTACGGCATCGAGCCCGGTGCCAGCGAGAGCCTGATCGGCGAGGCGCTGCGCGGGCGTCGCGAGGACTTCGTGCTGGCCACCAAGTTCGGCATGGACATGCAGGGCGCCAACGGTGCCGACCACGGCGTCCGCGGTTCGCGCCGATACGTACGCCGGGCCGTGGTGGCCTCGCTGCGCCGGCTCCAGACCGATCACATCGACCTCTACCAGTTGCACGCCTTCGACCCGGTTACGCCGATCGAGGAGACCCTGAGCGCACTGAACGAACTCGTGGACGAGGGCAAGATCCGCTACATCGGTTGCTCGAACTTCGACGCATGGCTCGGGGCCGACGCCTCCTGGACCGCACGGACCTCGGGGCTGACTCCGTTCATCTCCGTCCAGAACCGCTATTCGCTGCTCGATCGCACCGTCGAGGCCGAGGTGGTGCCCGCGGCGGCGAAGTTCGGACTCGGCCTGTTGCCCTTCTTCCCCTTGGAATACGGCCTGTTGACCGGCAAGTACACCCGCGGGGCGGAGGCCCCCGCCGGCAGCCGGGCAGCGCTCGACGCCGGCCGCGCGCAATGGCTCGCCGGTGCCGACTGGGACCGCATCGAGGCCCTCGGCGCCTATGCGCGGGCGCGCGGCCTGGAGATGCTCGACGTCGCCATCGCCGGACTCGCCGCGAAGCCGACGGTCGGCTCGGTCATCTCAGGCGCGACCTCGGGCGACCAGGTCCGCCGCAATGCGGCCGCCCTACGCTGGCAGCCGACCACCGAGGACCTGGACGAGCTCGCCGAGATCTGACGGCGACGGGCGATAGCCCGGGAAATAGCAGCAGACCCGGTCGGCGACCTCACCGAACCGGCGCTCGATCTCGGCGGCGCACTCCTCCGGCGTGCCTACGATCGCGAGCGTGCCGAGCATGGCGTCGTCGATCAGATCCGTCATCGCGGCGATGTCGCCGGTCTTCGACAGCGTATTGAGCTCCGGCTGCAGATCGCCCCATCCCTCTATGTCGAGCACCGGCCGATAGGCAGGCGTGGAGGCATAGAAGGCAAGCAACTGCCGTACGCCGGCGGCCGCGGTCGCATGCTCCTCGGGAGTCCTCGCCATCGCCAGGATCGCCTGCGGCTGGATCGCGAACGGTCCGTCCAGCTCACGCCGGGCCAGCCCCTCCTCAACCGCGACCAGGGTCCGCTCCCGGAAATGCCGGTGACTGTGGAAGGGCATCACCAGCAGCCCGTCGGCGACCTCGGCCGCCGTACGGGTCATCACCGGCCCGAGCGCGCCCAGCAGGATCGGGGGTACGCCGTACGGGTTGGGGCCGGGGTCGAAGGCGGGCGTCATCAGCGTGTGCCGGGTGAACCGCCCACGGAAGTCGAGCCGGCTGCCGTGCTGCCACGACCCGAGGATCGCCCGGACCGCCCGCACCCACTCCCCCATCCGCGCGGCGGGCTCGCTCCAGGTCGAGCCGTAGCGGTTCTCGATGTGCGGGCGGATCTGGGAGCCGAGACCGAGCCGGAACCGGCCGCGGGAGAGCACCTGCAGGTCGTAGGCCGTACTGGCCAGATGCATCGGGCTGCGGGGCAGCGCGATCGCGACATTGGTCATCAGGTCGGCATCGACGCCTGCCGATGCGGCCGCGACCAGGGGCGTGAAGACATCGTGCTGGCCCTCGAAGGTGAAGAGCCCGGCGACGCCGGTGGCGGCCAGTTCGCGGGCGCGATCGATCGCCTGGTCCGGACGACCATCCAGCCAGACGTCGACCAGCATGGTCAGCCCCGAACGGCGGCGATCAGCCGGTCGGCGGCAGCGCCGACTGCGACCTCCTCGCGCTCGCCCGAGTTGCGATCGCGCACCTCGACCTTGCCGTCGGCGAACCCGCGGCCGACCGTGACGATGGTCGGGATGCCGATCAGCTCGGCGTCCTTGAACTTCACGCCGGGGCTGACCTTCGCGCGGTCGTCGTACAGAACGGTGACGCCCTGCGCGGACAGGTCCTCGGCCAGCTTCGCGGCAGCGGCGTGGATCTCCTCGTCCTTGCCTGCCGCCACGACGTGCACGTCGGCCGGGGCGACATTGCGGGGCCAGTTGAGACCCAGGTCGTCGTACGTCCCCTCGACGATCGCCGCGACGGCACGTGAGGGACCGATGCCGTAGGAGCCCATCGTGACCGTGACCAGCTTGCCGTTCTCGTCGAGCACCTTGAGGTCGAGCGCCTCGGCGTACTTGCGGCCGAGCT
>JASLCW010000086.1 GCA_030151765.1 Marmoricola sp. | reverse complement strand
TGGTCGCGGTGACCGGCGTGATCCTGGTGCTGGCCGCCAACACCGCCTTCAACGGCTTCCCGGTGCTCGGCTCGATCCTGGCCCGCGACGGCTTCATGCCCCGCCAGCTCGGCTCGCGCGGCGACCGACTCGCCTACAGCAACGGCATCCTGATCCTGGCCGGCTTCGCGATCGTCCTGATCATCGCCTTCGACGCGCAACCGACGCGATTGATCCAGCTCTACATCGTCGGCGTCTTCGTGTCCTTCAACCTGAGTCAGCTCGGCATGATCCGGCACTGGACGAGACATCTGCGCACCGAGACCAATCCGGCGGAGCGGCGGCGGATGTACCGCTCCCGGCTGATCAACACCTTCGGTCTCGGCATGACCGCGGTCGTCTTCGTGGTCATCATGCTCACGAAGTTCCTGGCCGGCGCGTGGATCGCGGTCCTCGCCATGATCGTCTTCTTCATGATCATGAAGGCGATCCGGCGGCACTACGACCGGGTGGCCCAGGAGCTCGCCATCGGGGACGACGACCCGGTGATGCCGACCCGGGTGCACGCGATCGTGCTGGTCTCCAAGCTGCACAAGCCGACGATGCGCGCGCTCGCCTATGCCAAGGCGACCCGGCCGAACCTGCTCGAGGCGGTCTACGTCGGCGCCGACCCGTCGGAGACGGACAGGCTGCTGCGCGAGTGGGACGAGCTGAACGTCGACATCCCGCTGAAGGTGCTGCACTCGCCCTATCGCGAGGTGATCAGGCCGGTCGTCGAGTACTGCGCGGAGGTACGCCGTACCAACCCGCGGGGCGTGGTCGCCGTCTACATCCCCGAGTACGTCGTGGGTCGCTGGTGGGAGCAACTGCTGCACAACCAGACCGCGCTGCGCCTCAAGGGCCGACTGCTCTTCACCCCCGGTGTGATGGTCACCTCGGTGCCCTACCAGCTCCTCGGCAGTGAACACGGCCAGGCCCGCGAGGACCGGGATCTCTACCGGCTGCGTCCGGGCGATGTCCGCCGCGGGCGGGTCGACCGCTCGCACGTGAACACGGGTCCGCGCTGAGTACGCCGGCCGTCGGCGACCTCGTCGAGCTGCTGATCGGTCCCGTCGCGCACGGCGGGCACTGGGTCGCGCGCACGGACGAGGGCCAGGTCGTCTTCGTCCGGCACGCCCTGACCGGCGAACGGGTGCGTGCGCTGATCACGGAGGACTCCGGCCGCTTCCTGCGTGCGGATGCCGTCGAGATCCTCGACGCCTCACCCGCACGTGTCGAGGCGCCGTGCTCGCTCGCGCATGCAGGGGGTTGCGGTGGCTGCGACTTCCAGCACGCGCGTCTCGACGAGCAGCGCGCGCTCAAGGCCGGCATCGTCAGGGAGCAGTTGCAGCGACTCGCCGGGATCGACCGGTCCGTCGAGTGCGAGGCCGTTCCCGGCGACGCCGAGGGCCTGCGCTGGCGCACCCGCATGCAGTACGTCGACCTCGGCGGCCGGCATGGACTTCGCAAGCATCGCTCGCACGACGCCGTCGAGGTCGAGGACTGCCTGATCGCCCGTCCCGACGCCCGCGAGCCCGCGCCCGGCGATGTCATCGAGCAGGTGCGGCACCGCTCCTATCGTGTTGCCGCGGACGGCTTCTGGCAGGTGCACCCCGGCGCGCCCGAGGCACTGCTCGCCGCCGTGATGGCGCAGCTCGAACCGCAGCCGGGGGAGCACGCGCTCGATCTCTACAGCGGGGTCGGCCTCTTCACGGCCTTCCTCGCCGAGGCGGTGGGGGAGAGCGGTCGCGTGGTCGGCGTGGAGGGCGATCGGCGCGCGTCGTCGTACGCACAGGACAACCTGGCCGATCTGCCGCAGGCGAGCGCTGTGGGCGATCGTGTGGACCGCTGGCTGCATCGCAACAAGGGCCGCTCGGACCTCGTCGTACTCGACCCGCCGCGGGTGGGTGCGAAGCGCGCGGTCGTGGAGGCCGTGGCGGCCCGCGCGCCCCGGGCGATCAGCTATGTCGCCTGCGATCCCGCCGCGCTGGCCCGTGATGTCGCCTACTTCGCCGGTGCGGGCTACGAACTGCGAGATCTGCGCTGCTTCGACCTCTTCCCCATGACCCAGCACATCGAGTGCGTCGCGCTGTTCACTCCGGCCTGACGCTGACCCGCAGTAATGCGCTCGAGCCCCAGTCGTGTTTCACAATCCTTGAAATTCTTCTAGGATTGTGCGCATGGGGTCCCTGAGCGTCGCACAGGCCGCGAAGCGGCTGGGCGTCAGCGTGCCCCGCATCCATCAGCGGATCGCGGACGGTTCGTTGGCCGCTGAGCGGATCGGATCCCAGTGGGTCGTCGACGAGCGTTCGCTCCTTTGGATCCAGGAGCGGAGCAAGGCGGGGCGCCCGCTTTCAGCCCGATCCGCGTGGGCGGTGATCGCGGCGTCGGAGGGGGATCGCGATCGGTTGGATGCGAGTGGGCCTGCAGCGTCGGCCCGTGCCCGGATGCATCTGAAGCGTCTGCTCGAACCTGCCGGTGAGCCCTCTGTTGGAGAGGAGGCGGTGCGTGAGCTGGCTGTGTCGCTTCGGTCGATGCTCCGCAATCGCGCTGAGCGACGCCTGCTTCGTGCGGCGCCTGCGGACCTCGCCGATCTCAGATCTGACGAGCGCTGGGCGGCCCTGGTTGATTTTGGTGCGAGTGGCGTCGCCTCCGGCGACGTTGAGGCATACGTCGCTGAGTCGGATGTCGACCACCTGGTGAAGGACTACCTCCTCGTCGATGCCGACCGTGAGGCCAACGTCGTCCTCCATGTCGTTCCCGATGGGCAGTATCCGTTCCCGAACTCACGGCTCCGGCTCGCTGCCGATCTCGCACAGCATCGCGGGCCGCGCGAGGAGGCGCGGGCGGCGCAACTGCTGCACGACCTCGCGCTGGAGCGGAAGGCGGGGGAGCGGTGATCCTCCTGCCGGCCATGCCGCCCGAGCAGACCGCCTCCTGGCTGGGTCTCCTCGACCTGTACGAGCGGCTCTCCGCCGGCTGGACGCTGATCGGTGGGCAACTCGTCCATCTCCACTGTGCCGAGCGGGGCCAGTTCCCGGTGCGCCCGACCAACGACGCGGACACGGTGATCGACGTGCGCGCCGACCCGACGATCTTGGCGACCTTCACCGGTGTCCTGATCGAACTCGAGTTCACCTCGGCCGGCATTTCGGCCGAGGGCCTCCAGCATCGCTGGGTCCGGGGCGGTGCCTCGATCGACGTACTTCTTCCTGATGGTGTCGGTGAGCGCGCCAGTCTCCGCCGCGGAGTCACCGGCAGCCCGACCCTCCCGACCGCCGGCGGCACACAGGCACTGCAGCGCAGCGAGACTGTGGCCGTGACTGTCTCCGGACGCGCAGGGTTCGTGCGCCGTCCTAACCTCGTCGGTGCCCTGGTCGGCAAGGCGGCCGCTCTCAGCAACGCTGGAGACCCCGGCCTCGGCCGTCACCGGCGCGACTTCGTCGTCCTTGCGAGGCTGCTCACCGCCCGCGACTTTCGAGGCGAGGACCTCACGAAGAAGGATCGCCAGCGACTGCGGGTTATGGTCGCCGCCGTCAGGAAAGATCGCGCACTCGTGCTCGACATCCCGGATGCCGAGTCCTCGCTCGACCGGCTCGTAACGGCTGGGGAGTTGTAACCATGTCGCCACTCGAATGCGTCGCGCTGCTGGAGAAGGCGGGTTCCCCCCGGGCTTGATGCTCGGTCAGTGCTTGGACGCGAAGCCCCACGAGACGTACTCGCCGTCGCCGGAGTACACCCGAAGGTGCCATTCCGGCCCCTTGGCGGACGGGGTGGCCTCGAGGAGGATGTAGCAGTCGTCCTCGGTGAACTTCATGTGCGTGCGGGTGCGGGCCAGCAGATCGGCGATGTCGAGTCCGTGGAGTCGAGCGGGCGCGAGGTAGGGGCCGCTGGCGCGTCCGTGCTCGACTGTCGGGGCGCGGTCGACTCCGTAGTCGATGCTCAGGCCGCGGCCCGAGGCGTCGATCCCGTCGATGGTGGCCCTGGTGGCGCGGAGCTGGAGGCCGGAGATCTTCCGGAGTCCCAGGCTCTTGGCATTGTCGATCAGCAGGGGCATCGTCTTCGGGGCGAAACGGGTGAGCTGGAACATCGTGGTCGCCACCGTGGTCGGCCCGGCCGCGGGTGCCGGATCCGTCGGGAGCGAGGGGTCCTCGCCGTGGGTACTCGGTGCCGCCGGCCGGTGGTCGGCCTTTTCGGGTCCGAAGAGGGTCTGGGTCGCGGCGAAGGAGGCCGCCGTGAGCGCGAGGAAGGCTGCCGCCGTCGCCAGGATGCGGCGGCGGCCGAGCC
>JASLCW010000353.1 GCA_030151765.1 Marmoricola sp. | reverse complement strand
TTGAGCGTCTCGATGCGGCGGATGTCGATACGCACGGAGGCGTAGAACTTCAGGGCCTTGCCGCCCGCGGTGGTCTCCGGGCTGCCGAAGAACACGCCGATCTTCTCGCGGAGCTGGTTGATGAAGATCATCGTGGTGTTGGTGGAGCTCAGAGCACCGGTCAGCTTGCGGAGGGCCTGCGACATGAGGCGGGCCTGGAGGCCGACGTGCGCGTCACCCATCTCGCCCTCGATCTCGGCGCGGGGCACGAGCGCGGCGACGGAGTCGATGACGATCAGGCTGAGCGCGCCGGAGCGGACCAGCATGTCGGCGATCTCGAGTGCCTGCTCACCGGAGTCGGGCTGGGAGACCAGCAGCGAGTCGGTGTCGACACCGAGCGCCTTGGCGTACTCGGGGTCGAGGGCATGCTCGGCGTCGATGAAGGCGACGGTGCCGCCGGCGGCCTGGGCGCTGGCGACCGCGTGCAGCGCGACCGTCGTCTTACCCGAGGACTCCGGGCCGTCGATCTCCACCACTCGGCCGCGCGGGAGCCCGCCGAGGCCGAGGGCGATGTCGAGCGAGATCGCCCCGGTGGGGATGACCTCGAGCGGCGCGCGGGTCTCGTCGCCCAGGCGCATCACCGAGCCCTTGCCGAAGTTCTTCTCGATCTGGGCGAGCGCGGCGTCGAGCGCCTTCTCGCGGTTGCTGGTGTCGGTGACAGCCATGGTGGTCTTCCTCTTCCGTCGTGATGGGCCAGGCACATCTGCGACGCTAGAACGGACCACCGACAGAGCCTGATCAGCTCGGCCGTCGCCTGTGGACAACCCCGCTTGCGTCGTACCTGTGGAAGAAACCGTAGTACGAACATCTGTTCGATGACTACGAGCGACACGCCCCGATTCGAAGTTGTCGCGACGGGCTCCCGCTTGGCCGCAACCACAACGGGACCACCCGCCCTTGTCCTTCCGACCCTTATTTCGGCGCCGACGCCCGTGGGAATCTCGGCGACACCCCGACCGGGGCCTGGCACGGAGGTGACCGATGCGTTCCTGGACCGAGATCACGCATGACCTACAGCTCAACTGGCCCATCTATGTCTCGATGCCCTTCGTCGCAGGTCTGATCGGCTGGTTCACCAAGCTGGTCGCGATCCGGATGATGTTCCGGCCGCACACCTTCAAGGGCATCGGGCCGCTCGGGTGGCAGGGCATCATCCCGCGGCGCGCGCCGCAGATGGTCGAGGTGCTCTGTCAGACCCTGACCGGCCGGCTCATCTCCGCCGGCGACATCGTCGGCCGCGTCGACGGGAAGAAGCTCGCCAAGCGCATCGACCGACCGCTGCGCAAGGAGGTCAAGCGGATCGTCCCGATCGTCGCCGAGGAGTACCAGCCGGCCGCCTGGGGACTGCTTCCCAAGGCCGCGCAGAACCTGGTGATCCAGCGCGCGCAGGACGTGGCCGCCGATCTGATCCCGACCCTGGTGAAGACTTTGCGCAAGAACATCGACGACGTCTTCGACCTGCAGGAGATGGTCACCGCCGAGTTCCTGGCCGACCCGGACATCCTCGAGAAGATGTTCCTCGACGTCGGTCGCCGCGAGTTCACCTTCATCCGGCGCAGCGGACTCGTCTTCGGCTTCGCGATCGGCGTACTGCAGGCGGCGATCTGGGCGCTCTTCCACCAGCCACTGGTGATGCCGGTCTTCGGTCTCTTCATCGGCTGGTTCACCGACTGGTCGGCGCTACGGCTGATCTTCAACCCCAAGGAGCCGAAGAAGTACGTCGGCCTGATCACCTGGCAGGGACTCTTCCTCAAGCACCGGATCCCCGTCTCCGAGGAGTACGGCGTGCTCATCGCGACCCGTGTCCTCACCTCCGATCGGATCATCCGGTCGATGTTCACCGGGCCTCGTCGGGAGGCCGTCGTCGATCTCTTCGCCAAGACCATCGACAAGGAACTGCGCCGCGAGCTCGTCGACACCGAGAAGCACGTACGACGCGAACTCGCCCGCCTGAACCTCCCCGGGCTCGACGAGGCCGGGGAGAATGCGCTCGGCTCGCTGCTCGGGTCGGTGACCGGCCTGATCCGACCGGTCCGCGATCTCGCCGGCGGCGGACTTGACCTGGCCCAGGTCAGGCCGATGGCGCACACGGCCTCGGAGGAGTTCGTGGGCGCGCTGCCGGCGATCCTTTCCGGCGCCAACGACTACCTCGACAGCTCTCTCGACATCAAGCGGACGATGTCGGAGAAGATGGTCGCGATGACGCCCGAGGAATTCGAGGGCGTCCTGCGTCCGGCCTTCCAGGCCGACGAACGCACCCTGATCATGGTCGGCGCCATCCTCGGCTTCCTGGTCGGCGAGCTGCAGGTCATGCTCGTCGAGCACCTCTCTCGTTGAGGTGATCCATGTCACAACGCATTGCGTAAGTTCCAACGCAGTGCGTAATCTTTACTCATCGCGTAAAACCCCTTCAGCACCCCATCACAAAGGAGCAAGACCATGGCCAGCACGAAGAGCACCAAGAAGACCAACACCCAGGTCACCAACACCCTCGACAACCTGCTCGACACCACCAAGGACCTGACCGACGGTCTGATCGACATCGCCGGCACCGTCGAGAAGAAGGCGCGCAAGCAGGTGAAGTCGACGACCAAGAAGGCCAAGAAGGTCGTCCCCTCGAAGAAGGACGTCAAGGAACTGCGCAAGCAGATCGACGACCTCAGCAAGCAGGCCGGCAAGCTCGCCAAGATCAGCAAGGGCAAGTGAGCACCCGCTCCTCCCCCACGCGCGCAGCGCTCGGACCGCCCCGGCGGCTCGGGCGCTGATCGCCGTCCGCGACGACGATATGACACGGTGCGTAATATTCCGGTCCAGGAGGACACCATGGCCAAGCAGGAACCCCGCGTGATCAAGCGGTACGCGAATCGCAAGCTCTACGACACCGTCGAACGGCAGTTCACCACCCTCACCGAACTCGCCCGCCTGGTCGAGGGAGGCACCCGGGTCGTCGTCAGCGACCACGACACCGGCGCCGACCGTACCGACGAAGTGCTCGCCCAGGCCCTCGGTCGCCGGATGCGGACCGCCCCCGGCACGACGGGTGCCGGGGACCTGCTCGCCGGCCTCCTGCGTACGTCGGGCTCGGTGGCGCAGGACCTCGCTCAGGGCCTGACCGGCGAGCCGTCCACCCCCGAACCTCCCAAGAAGTCCAAGAAGCCGGGCTCCGCCAAGGGCAAGAAGAGCGGCGCCAAGAAGTCCGGCCCGGCAGATCTCACCAAGTCCGAGCGTCAGGAGGAGGAGATCCGCGAGCTCCGCAGCCAGGTCTCCGAACTCACCCAGGCCGTCAACCTGCTCCTCCAGGAGAAGCTCGCCGAGCGCGAGTCCGACTGAGCCTGCTGGTTTGGTTGTTCTTGGGGCATCGGCTGCTTTTCGGCTGATCGCCGTCGGCGGCTCGCGCTGGTCAGTGGGTCACCGACCAAAAAGCGCAGCGACGGGACCGGGCCCGGCGGGTGGTCACGGCTTCCTCCCGGCTCACGGCAAGCCCACGACCACGATCAGTCAGATTCGCCCCAGAACAACCGTTATTCCGCATGATCCGGGGCGAAGACGCATGATCCTCGGTCACCGCCGGTGCCGGTGTGGTTCGTGATGCTCACGGGAAGTGGTCGGCACCTCGAACACATCCTTTGCCCACCGATCACACCGAACTCGGTGTGATCGGCCGGTGAACCGTGTGCACGACCGAACCAGAGTGCACGATGTGACGGCTGGGACCAACCGGGGAACCAGACGCCCACCGTGAGCCGGGAGACCGCCGTAGCCGAGGCCGGCCTCGCCCCGTCGGTGCCGCTTTTGGGTCGGTGACCACCGACAAGGGCAAGTCGCCTGCCAAGCTCAGCCGAAGCAGCGCCTGTGCGCCCCGGGGAGGAGAGCAACCAAACCCAGCAGATCCGGACAGCCCGTGGGCTTTGTCCGCACGTCCAAGGAGCCGGGCCAGCCTTGGCTCGTCGTACGCAGAAGAGCACCTCCTCGTAGTGCGAAGGTCTCAAAAGACCGCCCCGCAGTGAGGAGAAGACGATGAGCAGGTATGCACCGGCCTCGGACTGGACCGACAGCAAGCGCTACGCGTGGATCCTCGGCCTCGTGGTGCCGATGCTCCCGCCGCTCAGCATCCTGCTGAACCACCTCACCGGCATCAGCGCCCTCCTGTGGATGACCCCGGTCGTCTTCCTCGGGGTGATCCCGCTGATCGACCTGCTCGCCGGGTACGACGACACCAACCCGCCGGACGAGGTGATCGAGGCCCTGGAGAACGACCGCTACTACCGGTGGGTGACCTATCTCTACCTGCCCGTCCAGTACGCCGGCTTCATCCTCGCCTTCTGGTACCTGGCCACCACCGACCTGCCGATCATCGCCCGCATCGGCCTGGCCGTCTCGGCGGGCTTCGTCGGCGGCGTCGCGATCAACACCGCGCACGAACTGGGCCACAAGAAGGAGTCGCACGAGCGCTGGCTCTCCAAGGTCGCCCTGGCGCAGACCTTCTACGGTCACTTCTACATCGAGCACAATCGCGGCCACCACGTCCGCGTCGCCACCCCCGAGGACCCGGCCTCGGCGCGCATGGGCGAGAGCCTCTACCGCTTCTGGCCGCGCACCGTCAGCGGCTCGCTGAAGAGCTCGTGGAACCTGGAGAAGAAGCGCCTCGCTCGCAAGAAGACGCACCCCTTCCACCTGGGCAACGACGTACTCAACGCGTGGCTGATGTCGCTCGCGCTCTGGGGCGGCCTGATGCTCTGGCTCGGCCTGGCGTACGACGTGAACCCGCTGCACGTGCTGCCCTACCTGGTGATCAACGCCGTCATCGGATTCAGCCTGCTCGAGGTCGTGAACTACATGGAGCACTACGGCATGCTCCGCCAGCGGGTCGGCGTACCGGGACGCGAGCGTTACGAGCGGGTGCTCGCCGCGCACTCGTGGAATTCCAACAACATCGCCACCAACGTGCTGCTCTACCACCTGCAGCGACACAGCGACCACCACGCCAACCCGACCCGTCGCTACCAGACCTTGCGCGACTTCCGGGAGGCTCCGATCCTGCCGACCGGCTACACCGGCATGATCGTGGTGGCGCTCTTCCCGCCGCTCTTCTGGCGGATCATGGACAAGCGCGTGGCCGCCCACTACGACGGCGACCTGCGGCTGGCCAACGTGGCGCCCGGAAAGTTCGACAAGCTGGTGCGGAAGTTCCCGCTCCCTGTCGCCGAGGAGCACGAAGTCGCCGCGGACGTCACCGCTCACGACTTCGCCGACGACATCGCCGCCGCCCGCTGCCCCGGCTGCGGCTACACCTACGAGGTCGCCGCCGGCAACGAGCTCGAGGGCTTCGCCGCCGGTACGGCGTGGAAGGACATCCCGGACGACTGGTGCTGCCCCGACTGCGGTGTCCGCGAGAAGGTCGACTTCGTCCCCCTGACGACTACTGCTGCATGAAGACGGCGTAGTAGCGGAGAGCGAATTCCACCTCGGCCGATCGCGACGACGATCGGCCGAGGTGCTTCTCTGCCTGGGCGACGCGATAGCGGACGGTGTTCTTGTGGACGTTGAGGAGGGTGGCCGCCTCCTCGATGCTGGCTGAACGGAGCGCGACCTCGAGGGTTTCGCGCAGGCGGGCCGAGCCCTCGTCATCGCCGGCGAGCCCGCCGAGGGTACGTCGTACGAAGCGTTCGGCGCGCTCCGGCGCCTCGATGGCCAGGGTCAGCATCTCGACCTCGGGATAGCGGATGATCGTCGGCGGCCGGGTGGCACGAAGGGCCAGCTTCTGCGCCTCGCGTGCTTCACGGTGGCTCAGCGCGAAACCCGCCACTCCTTCCAGCGAGCTGCCCAGACACGCGATGATGCCGCGCTGCTCGAGCCAGTCGGCGCTGGCCCCGAAGACCTCGGCCTCGACGGGCGAGCGCGTGGCCAGCCAGCACCACAGCTCGCGCCCTCCCGGACTGATCACCAGCGGTTGCCGGACATTGACCACCCCGGCCAGGCGGGTGGCCGCAGCCGCCAACTCGGCGACCGCTCCGGTCTCGGTGGCATGCAGCACCAGCGCAGTGTTGAAGCCGGTGAGCGCGTAGCCGCCCAGCTCCGCGGAGAGCTGCCGATCGTCCAGGGGATCGCCGGCCAGCACCTTGCCGACCACCTCGAGACGCCGGGCATCGGCACCACGCTCGATCCGGTCACGCGCCTCCTGGTAGATGTCCACCGACGCCTCGACCGAGCCGTCCAGCCAGGCACTCACGCGATCCCAGAGGAAGACCAGCACCTCGGCCGGGTCGATGGGCAGGTCCGGGGTCTCGGTCAGCCCCGAGAAGAACTCCCAGGTACCCTGCTGCCCCAGGCGATAGAAGCGGAAGAGCACGGTCAGGTGGATGCCCCGCTCGGCCAGGGCGACCGCGATGTCGCGGGCCGACACCGGGAGTCGCACCTCGAAGTTGGTCTCGGCGACGGCCGTGAGGAAGCCACTCCAGTGACCCCGCACCGTCTCCTGCAACATCTGCGCCAGGGCTTCGTCGTTCTGGAGTTCCGGACTCTCGGCGATGATCCGCTCGGCGACGGGCCGCGCCCAGTCGTCGATCTCGCGCGGACCGGAATTGCTCGCGACGAAGGACTTCACCCACTCGAGGATCTCCAGCTTGCGCTGCGCACTGAGCTCGCTCATCGGACCTCCTCCGTCGGCCGATCAGCTCCGTCAGCGTTGAATGATTCGCTCGCAAGCTCGCTCATCGATCCCCCGCCGGCAGGTCGAGAGCGGCCCAGACCGCGCGCCACACGGTCTTGGGATCTTCACCGGCGGCGAGCGCCTCGTCGACCGTGCGACCACCGAGTTCGCCGAGGACCTGCTGCGAGGCCCAGGTGCGCGCGTACGCCGGGTCGAGCGCGGTCTCCATGCGCGACCAGAACTCCGTGTGCCGCATCAGGCCCCCACGTCGTGGATGTGATGGACGATGTCGTGCAGGTGATAGCGGCCGAGCGAGGCGACGGTGAAGACCGAACCGTCGCTGCGCCGGCCGGTGCGGCTCCAGTCGTGGCCACTCACCGATGAATAGCGGGCCGCGACGTCGGCCGCGGCCTCGACCAGTTCGACGACGACCTGGTGCGGATCCTGTTCGCCATAGCATCCGGTCGCCGCGGTGTCGTCCTGGTTCCAGTTGGCGAAGGCCGGATCGTCCTC
The DNA here is from genome assembly GCA_030151765.1 of Marmoricola sp. GTDB lineage: Bacteria > Actinomycetota > Actinomycetes > Propionibacteriales > Nocardioidaceae > Marmoricola. The sequence goes on along the minus strand of JASLCW010000353.1, from coordinate 3,483 downwards.
GGTCACCATCAGCCGCACCCGCTCGTCGAAGAGCAGGTGCACATCGCGGACGTGACAGGCGTACTCGAGATCGGACCAACGATCGGGATGACGTCGTACCCGCACGTCGGGCCGGTCGAGTACGTCGTACCAGGCCTTGGTGTTGTCGTGGATCGCCTCCGCGAGGCCACCGGGCTCGACCGACGCGGCGTCGAAGCCGCAGTCCGGACAGGCGCGCTCGAGCACCCAGGTCCAGTCCTTGGTGTCCGGCTCGATGGGCATGGGGGCCATCCTGCCAGTTCCCCCGACCCCGCCTTCCCGGTCTCGCCCTCGTTGACAACTAGAACGTGTTCCAATGATGATCGTGCGACCTGAGTCACACCGGAGGGAAGACATCGTGGCCGAATCGCCCGACCCCAACATGACCCTGCAGCGGTCCAGCCGCGACCTGGACAGCGTCCGCGGAGCGCTCGAGGGCTGGCTCGCCACCGTGCTGCCGACGGGCGCGGATCCGCGGGTGACCCTGCACTCGGGCATCGACGCCAACGGCATGAGCTCGGAGACGCTCGTCCTCGACGTGGACTGGACCGAGGGCGGCGTCGTACGGAAGGGCGAGTACGTCGCGCGGGTGGCTCCCGCCGCCGAGGACTTCCCGGTCTTCGCCAGCTATGACCTGGCCGGCCAGCGTTCGCTGATCCGGACGGTCGGCGCACTCACCGGCGTACCGGTGCCGGAGGTCTCGCACCTGGAGCCGACCGGATCGGTCCTGGGCACGCCCTTCTTCCTGATGGAGCGCGTCGACGGGCTCGTGCCCCAGGACGTGCTGCCCTACAACTTCGGCGACAACTGGCTCTTCGACGCCACACCGGAGGAGCGCGAACGCCTGCAGCGCAATTCCGTCGCGGTCCTCGCCGAACTGCACGCGATCGCGGAGCCGGCGACGGTCTTCTCCCACCTCGACCCGCCGGGCAGCGGTACGGCGCTGGCGCGCAACCTCGCCCGGGCCCGCGAGTGGTACGAGTGGTCGACGGGAGACGTCGGCCGGTCCACGCTCGTCGAACGCTGCCTGACCTGGCTCGAGGCCAACCTCCCCGACACCGACGAGGCCGTCCTGTGCTGGGGCGATTCGCGGATCGGCAATGTCATGTACCGCGACTTCGCGCCGGTGGCCGTGCTCGACTGGGAGATGGCCACCCTCGGCCCGCGCCAGCTCGACGTGTCGTGGATGGCCTTCGCGCACCAGGTCTTCGAGTCCATCACCGGCATGCTGGAGATGCCGGGCATGCCGGACTTCCTGCGCGAGGACGACCTCGTGGCGTCGTACCGGGAGATCACCGGCATCGATCTCGGCGACCTGAGCTGGTACCACGTCTACAACGGCATGTTGTGGTGCATCGTCTTCATGCGCACCGGCGCCCGGCAGATCCACTTCGGCGAGATCGAGAAGCCGGACGAGGTCGAGGCGCTCTTCCACTGCCGCCCCTTGGTGGAGCGGATTCTCGAGGAGGTCGGCGCATGAGTACGACGGGCATCGGGCCTCTCGACGAATTTCCCATCCACCAGGCACCGCTGCCGGTGGCGTGGGCGGCGACCTCGGACCGGCACTTCTACGACCGCTGCTATCTCAGCGCACACGACCGCTCCGGCGAGATCTTCGTGATCACCGGCGCCGGCTGGTACCCGAACCTGGGCACCAAGGACGCCTTCGTGCTGGTACGTCGAGGCGACGAGCAGACCGCCGTACACCTGGGCGACTCCTGCGACGACGACCGTCTCTCGCAGCAGATCGGCAACTATCGAATCGAGGTCGTGGAGCCGCTGCGCAAGCTGCGACTGATCCTCGAGGAGACCGAGGGCATCGCGATGGACCTGACCTGGGAGGGCTCCTTCCCTGTCCTGCGGGAGATCCCGCACCTGATGCGCGCCGGTTCGCGGGTCACGCTCGACGCCCAGCGCTTCGCCCAGGTGGGCACCTGGAGCGGCGCGCTGTCCGTCGACGGCACGTCGATCGAGGTCGGTCCGGATCGCTGGGTCGGTACCCGCGACCGCTCCTGGGGCATCCGTCCCGTCGGCGAACCGCTCCCCCCGGGTGCTCCGTCGAACCCGGAGTTCGAGGGCATGTGGTGGCTCTACGTGCCGATGCGCTTCGAGGACTTCGCGATCGTGTTGATCATCCAGGAAGAGCCCGACGGCTACCGGACCCTCAACGACTGTCACCGGATCTGGAAGGACGGCCGCGTCGAACAGCTGGGCTGGCCGCGGGTCACGATCCACTACGCCTCGGGCACCCGCCACGCGACCGGGGCGACCATCGAGTGCACCTCGCCGTCGGGTGACTTCACGCTGGAGGTCTCCTCGCTGCTCGACGTACCCCTGCATGTGGGTGGCGGCTACGGCGGCGATTCCGACTGGACCCATGGCATGTGGAAGGGCCCTGGGTTCACCGAGCGGGTCACCTACGACATGACCGACCCCGCTGTCGCCGGTCGCACCATGTTCGGCGTCGTCGACCACGTCGGCCGCGGCGTCATCGACGGCCACGGAGGTCGCGCCGAGGGCTGGGGGCTCTTCGAGGTCGGTCCGCTCGGGCGGCATGACCCCAGTGGTTTCGCGGACTGGTTCACGCTGGCCCCTTAACCGCTGAGACCCCACTCAAATGCATGTCAAACCCACTGAGACCCCAGAAGAATGCATTTGCGTGGGGTCTCGGCGGGTTGATGATGCATTTACGTGGGGTCTCAGCCGAGCCAGCGGCGGAGCGAGTCCATCCAGCGCAGCGCCTCCAGCCGCGCGCGTGCCTCCCGCGTGGCCGCCTTGTCGTCGGTGAAGGTGGCCGGGTCGTTCGATGAGGCCGCCGGTCCCGAACCGAAGCGCAGGCCACACCCCGCCGGCAGCGCGGCCCGCGCCGGCGAGTTCGGGCACGGCAGGTTGCGGTCACCGCGCGTCGAGCGCGGGTCGGCATGGGCGACCGCGCAGTGGGCCTCACCGTTGACCTGACGGACCGAGGTCTCGCCCGGCACGCGACGGGCGGCCGCCGGGAGGTATCCGGTGATGCACGACGGTGGATCGTTGAGAGTCGCCCGCAGGTCGAGCTGCACATCGCCCTCGGCCGCACGCGGATTGACCGCGGACTGGAGGCGGGCGACGGTCGCCGGATAGATGACCAGGATCTGCGCGAGGTTGGGCAGATAGGTACGGGTGACCGCCCCCACCGTCGCCAGGTTCGACAACATCGACGGCAGGTGCGGTTGCAGGTCGGCGATCAACCGGTTCGCGGCCTTCAGTCCGGGTGAGCCGTTCTCGATCAAGGTCCGGAGCTGCTTGTCGTGACTCGACAGAGCGCCGCTGAAGCCCGCGAGGCTGCTCGCGTAGCCGAGGGTCTGCGCGCGCAGTGCGTTCTGCGTCTTGATGACCGGGTCGAGCGCGTTGATCAGATCGCGGGTGTCCCGCACTTGCTGTTGCGCGGCGTCGACGAAGCGCGAACTGCTGTCCACGACATCGCCA
>JASLCW010000017.1 GCA_030151765.1 Marmoricola sp. | reverse complement strand
TGCCCGCTCGAGCAGGCCGCCGACCAGATCCGCAGGCAGCGGCTCGTCGTACGGGCGGAGAGGAGCGCCGGCAGCATCACATCCGTGAAGGCCTGGTACGGCGCATTGTCCCGGAACCACGATGTCTCGTTGATGGTCAGCGCGTCGATCGCCTTGCGTGCCTCGACGAGATCCCGCTGGATCCGGAGGACATAGGCATCGACGTCCGCTTCTCCCGCCTCACGTGCCAGGGGGAGCAGCCGGGCCTCGACCAGGTACTCCTTGCCGGCGTCGTAGATCACCGCGGTCTCACGCCGTACCAGCGCGGAGACGTAGGCGAAGGAGGTCGGCGACAGGCTCACGCCGTACTGATCGGACGGGGGTGGGCGAACCTGAGGAAAGACGACCGCGGCGTGGCGACGCCCGCCCGGAGACGGAGCGCCACCACGCCGCGGTGGGTGTCGCTACGCGATCGGAGTCGCGGTGACGACGATGTTGCGGGTGTAGTGGAAGTGGCCGTCGGGGTAGACGACCTTGGCGGCGCAGCTGATCAGGACCAGTGCGTGCTTGCCCGTGGTGCTGAAGACCGAGGCCGGCGGGTGACCGTTGTGGGCACGCGTGTAGGTCTTGGTGCTGGTCACCTTGAACCGGTAGGCGTGACCGCCCTGGCGGACCGTGATGACCTGTCCCTTCTTCGCCTTGGTGAGGCGGTAGAAGGCGCCGGGAGCGTCGCGGTCGTCCGAGACGTGGCCGACGATCACGGTGGTGCCGACGGCGTCAGCGAGCCCGGCCGACGGAGTCAGGAAGCCGAGCTGCGCGACATTGTGGGGGACGACCACGTGACCCTTGATGATGCCGGTGGAGTTCGCCTTCGCCGACGAGACGCCGACGCCGGCGTACCGGACCGTCATGGGGGCCGTCGCCATCAGACGCGCCGCGAGGCTGCCGGGCTCGATGCCCGAGAAGCCGGTGTCCACGACGGGAGTTCCGTACGACGGCTTGTGGACCAGTGTCGTTTCGCTCACCAGCCCACAGGCATGCGTGGCCGCTGCATTGTCGGCATCGGCCGAGATCGACGCCACCCAGGTGTAGTAGCCGGGCCTGCCGACCGTGACCGATGTCGTCCGTACGGTGCCGTTGCGCGGTGTGAAGCTCGCGGTCCCGGCCAGGTTCGCCTTGGTGCAACGCGCGGCCGCCCGGGAGGTGAAGGGTCCGTACAGCTTGGCGGTTCCGGTCGAGCTTCCTCCGGGCTTGAAGCCGGAGATCGTCACGGTGTCGTGCAGCGGCTTGCCGACGACGACCTTCGATGCGGACGCGCGCGTCGTTACACTAGGGGTGCCGCGGGACGGCGGTACCGGAGTAGCGGCCCATGCCACACGGGCGTCGGCCGAGACCGTGGCACTGGTCGGAGCCACCATGATCAGCGACTGGGCGTGGTCGGTGGACGTCGGCGTGCCGCCGGCCTGGTTCGGCACCGAGAGGATCCGGCCGGTGACATTCGAGCCCTTCGCCGCGACGGTGACCGTCGCCGATCCCGCGGTCTTGCTGCCGCGGAGGTCCAGGTAGATCTGCTGACCGTCCGTGACCGCCCCGGCGTTGATCGGATTCCCCTGGGCGTCGGTGATGTCGTACGCCGGGTTGGTAGTGACACTCGCGGTGGCCTGGTTGGTGTGGACCGTGAAGGGACCCACCAGGGTGTCGGCGTCCTGAGCGCCTGCCGGTGCGGTGATCGAGGCCGTGACGGCCGGGAGGTCCCCGGGAGTCATGCCGTTGCTGGCATTGGCTCCGTTGACCAGGTACCAGTAGGCATCCTTCGAGTCGTTCGTGGTCCAGCCCCAGTTGGCGTCGTAGTTGAGGTCGGTGTAGCGCCAGATGGCGTACTGAGTGGCCTCGATCGCGTCGTTCGCCGAGATGTTGGGATGTCCGACGGCGGTCCCGAAGTCGGACAGGCTCATGTAGGGGTAGCTGTGCGCGAGGATCCAGAGGACCTTCCCCTGGATGGTCGTGCTCGTGTAGTAGTTGCTGCCCAGGTAGGAGCCCGATGCTTCGACGTTCCCGTCGACGTAGTCCTTGGCGGTGACGTTGTGCTCGATGCAGTAGGCCCAGTAGTCGGCAGGCCCGGGATTGTTCGGGTCGGCCGGGGGCTTCGTGTAGATCGCGTGCAGGCCGGTGCCGCCGTAGCCCTGGAGTTCGGCACCGACATAGACGGGGTCGCCCACGCCGGGCTCGGCCGCGATCGCGGGGGTGGACGTGGCCATCACGGCGAGCGTCGCCACGATGGCCAGGAGTGAGGCAGCGAGGGCGCGCGCCTTTCCTTGGTGATGCTTGTTGGTTGTTCTCACGATCAACCCTTCTTTCTTGAGGCCGGCACGGCCGGCCGGGGGCCCGGCGGTTGCCGGGTGGGGCTGCGACGAAGGGAATGAGGTCGTCATGCCTTGCGCGATCCGCCTGACCAGTCGGCAAGCGGCACGCACTCCTCGTCACGGGTAAACGCCGCCAAGAGGTGGGGATGACGCGACTTCGGCGGAAGTCCTTCCCCAGCAGGGGAAATGACCCCCGGGAGGGGGTCAGGCGAGAGCGGTGGTGCCGAAGACCGCGGTGAAGATCCGGCGGCAGCGCTCGGACATGGCCTCGGGGGATTCCCCGGGGTGGTCGATCCACCAGTTCACCAGGGACGAGAAGACGCTCGACCACACACTGGTGAGGGCGTCGACGTCGGCGGCGTCCTCGGAGCCGGTCAGGCTCAGCAGTTCGCTGACGCCTTCCTGGGCGAGGGTGTGCAGGCGGTCGGCGTACCGGGCCAGTGCCCTGCCGGCGGGGCTGTCGGCAGGAGCGGTCGCGTCGGAGACGAGAGGCCAGAGCCAGGGTTGCGGTGCGAGCACGGTGAAGATGCCGTCGAGAGTGGCCAGGGCGCGTTCGAGGGCGACCGTGCCGGAGGCCGCGCTGCGTTCGATCTCGCCGACGATGATGGCGCCGGCGTGCTCGGCACAGGCCGCGTGGAGCCCGTCCTTGGAATCGAAATAGGCGTAGATCAGGGGTTTCGAGATGCCCGCACTCGTGGCGACATCGGCGACGGAGGTGCCGGCGTACCCCTTCTCGCCGAAGATCCGGCAGGCCTGGTCGAGGATCTGCTCCTCGCGATCGGCGCGCGCGACACCCTTGGTCCCGGTGCGTGCGGCTGTCATGGGAAACACTCTAGCCAATCAATTGACCTCGTGGTAACTTACTCAGGAGTCAATTCAAGGAGCCATGATGCACGAGGTCTTCGACGCGACCGCCAACCCGATCACGTATGCGGTGCCCTTCTTCCTGCTCTCGATCCTGATCGAGCTCGCCGCCCTCAAGTGGCTCGACCACGACGACAATCTCACCGGCTACCTGGCGAAGGACGCCCGTGCCTCGCTGCTGATGGGGCTGGGATCCCTGGTCACCTCGACCATCGTCAAGGTCGTCATGTTCGTCGCCTACGTGGCGATCTACCAGTACGTCGCGCCCTTCCACGTGCCGATGACGTGGTGGGGGATTCTGGCCGCGGTCGTGTTCATCGACTTCGCCTACTACTGGAACCACCGCTTCGTGCATCGTGCCCGCGTGGGTTGGGCGGCCCACCAGGCGCACCACTCCAGTGAGTACATGAACTTCGCGACTGCCCTGCGGCAGAAGTGGAATCCGTGGTTCGAATTCTTCTTCTTCCTGCCGCTGCCCTTCCTCGGGTTCTCGCCGGCGAGCCTCTACCTGGCCTTCAGCATCAACCTGATCTACCAGTTCTTCGTGCACACCGAGATGATCGACAAGCTGCCGCGGCCGATCGAGGCGATCTTCAACACCCCTAGTCATCACCGCGTGCACCACGGCTCCGATCCGGAATACCTCGACAAGAACTACGCCGGCATCCTGATCGTCTGGGATCGCATGTTCGGCAGCTTCCAGCCGGAGATCCGGCGGCCGGTCTACGGACTGACCAAGCAGAAGGACACCTACAACGTCTTCAGGCTCCAGTACGGCGACTACGCCGAGCTGTGGCGCGACGTACGTGCTGCGGACAACTGGCGCGATCGTCTCGGCTATCTCTTCAGGCCGCCCGGCTGGGTGCCCGACCGCCTCGGGCGCGATGTGACCCCCTAACGGGGGACGACGTATTAGTCGGAAACGGTCATCTTTCGCCTCTAGGCGCATCTGCCCCGGTATGGGCGGTGTCTACTGCGCTCGGGGCCTCTCTCGAGGGGTGGCCGGACCCCCTCCTGGGGGTCATTTCTCGTTGCGCACGCGGCGACTGGTCACTGCTCGGCAGCGGCGCTTCCTATGGTCAGTGCCAATCTCGGACATTTCCCATGTTGCTAAAGGGTGATCAGCTTGAGTAGATCTCGTTCTTCGGCGCGTCGCCGTACGCGCCGCTCGTTGGTGGGACTGGTGTCCCTGGGGCTGGCGGCGACGCCGGCCGTTGCGCTGTACAGCGCCGCCTCCCCGGCCCATGCGGCCTCGGGTGATGGCAGCCTCACCGTGCAGGTGATCCGTGACATGGGTGCCAATGGCACCTATGACGCGATCATCGACCTCCCCTTGTCGGGCGTGACGGTGAAGGTCACCGACAAGTCCGGCAACTCGGTGAGCCTGACCACCGGCCCTGACGGCAAGGCCGTCCTGCCGGCGAATGACACTCGCCTCACCGGCGGTCAGTATCGCGTCGACGTCGCCAACCCGGACTCCGCGTACTACAAGCCGGCCTTCGCGAACACCGACCCCGCCAAGACGACCCCGTCGGCGACTGAGCTCTCCTCGAACCAGGAGTTCGTGGACCTGTCGGGCAGCAAGGACGTCACCGTGACTACGGGCTTCTGGCACCCGCGGGACTACTGCCAGTCGAACCCGAAGGTCGCCAACGCCTGCCAGCCGGGCATGTTTGCGCATGACGGCCTCGGCGCCGACGCCGACACCGCGGCTCGTGACACTGTCTTCACGACCAACTACAACTCGGGCGGCTACGACGATCTCGCGAAGTCGGCCGCGGGCAGCCCGGACGTGGGCGCCGGCTCGGTCGGCACCGGCTCGGTCTACGGCATCGCCTATGACCGCGTTCGCAAGCAGGTCTTCTCCGCCGCCTACGCCAAGCGGAATGTCGACTACGGCCCGCTGGGCCCGGGCGGCATCTACGTGACCGACCCGGCCACGAAGGTGACCCGTGAGTTCGCCACAGTGCCCAACGCCGGCACGACCGCGCACAACACCGACGGCATCGCCAAGGGCGGCAACGAGGACGCCGACTTCCGCAAGGTGGTCGGCAAGGAGTCGCTCGGAGCCATCGTGATGAGCGACGACTACAAGAAGCTCTTCGTGGTCAACGAGAACGACAAGAAGGTCTACGTCTACGACGTCACTGACACGTCGGGCAGTGCCACCGCGTTGGCCTCGTTCGCCATCCCGGACACGAGCTGTGCGACCGCCTCGGACTGGCGTCCCATGGGTCTCGGCGAGGCCGACGGCACGCTCTACGTCGGCGGTGTCTGCAGCGGCGAGAGCGATGCGACCCAGGCCACCCCGAACCCGGCCTCGATGCGCGCCGTGGTGATGACCTTCGACGAGGACACCTATGCCTCGAAGGGCGTTGTCCTCGACGACCCGCTGAACTTCACCCGTGGTGGTGATGGCTACGGCTGCATGGGCGACGCGGGCTGGTACGGCTGGAACGACAACCTGTGGTGCGGCTCCAACGGTGCCCAGGTCAATGTCCCGACGCCGATGCTCGGCAAGATCGTGGTGGAGCCGAACGGTGACCTCGACCTGGCCTTCCGTGACCGCACGGGTGATCAGTTCGGCGTCAACCTGCAGGCCTTCACTGTCGCTGCCCCGGCCACGCCGATTGCGATCTACCTCCAGGCCGGCGGCGACCTGAACCTTGCCTGCAAGGACAACTCGGGCAAGTTCGTCATGGACTCCAACGGTGGTTGCGGTGTCGCTGCCGTCGCCCCTGGTAGTGACGTCAACCGCTTCTACACCACGAAGGCCCCGGGTCTCCACCCGAACGCCTCCTTCGCGGGCATGACGCGCAGCCGCGCCGAGATCGGTCTGATCACCGACGAGATGGACGGTGCGGGTGCGATCAACTCGCAGGCGCTCAACGTCAAGAACCGCGACACCGGTGCCGACGCTGCCTTCCAGCAGATCGGTGCTGCCTCCGGCCTCGGCACGAACTTCGGCAAGGGCCAGGGCCTCGCGGACATGGACGTGCTGTGTGACCTGGCGCCGATCCAGATCGGCAACCGGGTCTGGTACAACACCGCCGCCGACGGTCAGCAGAATGCCGGCGAGAAGCCCGTGGTGGGCGCGACGGTGAACCTGTACGACAAGACCGGACACCTGATCGCTACGACGACGACCAACGCGAACGGCGAGTACTACTTCGACTCGCTCAAGGACGGCCTGACCACCGACACCGACTACGTGGTGAAGATGGACAATCCGGCCGACTACGCCGCGGGCGGTCCGCTCGAGGGATGGAAGCTGTCGAGGACGACGACGGGCCCGGACGGAAACCCGGCCGCTGTCGGTAGCGACGGTTACCCGGCGATCAACGTGAAGACCGGTGCTCCGGGCGAGGACAACCACGACCTGGACTTCGGCTTCAACCCGGTGCCGAAGATCCACGTCGTGAAGTTCGACGGTCGCCTGACCGGCCCGACGAACCCTGACGGCACGCTGGGCCACGACAACAACGTCAAGGACCCGACCGTGTACCAGGCCGGTTCGAACGGCTACACGGGTGACCAGCCGGTCAAGATGGTGGTCACGAACACCGGCACCGCGCAGCTGCGCGATGTCGTGGTGAGCGACCAGACGCTGAGCAAGCCGAAGATGACCGCACTGTCGTGTGACTTCTCGGCACTGGGTGGTCCGTCCTCGGGTACGACGTGGTCGGGTCCGTTCCTGCCGGGCGACTCCTTCCCGTGCACCGGCAAGGTGAATCTGCTGGCCGGTCAGACCCACGGCGACCAGATCAATGTCGTGGGCACCCAGCTGGACCCGAACACGGGCAAGGCGGTCAAGGACGCCAAGGGCAACCCGGTCAAGGTCGGCGATGCCGACCGGTACTACGCCAAGACCGGCTACCAGGCGAAGATCGTGATCGACAAGCGCGACAAGAAGACCGGTACCGAGGCCGACACCAAGGGCAAGGCGATGAAGTTCAAGCGGGGCGAGACCCGCACGATCTTCATGCCGGCCACGAATGTCGGCACCGCTCCGGTGCACAACGTCGTGATCAGCGATCGGACCGTGCGTGGTGCGACGGTGCATGCCTTCAGCTGCACCTTCCCGGGCGGCAAGCGGATCAACGCCAATCGCAAGGGCGAGGTGCGCTGGCCGGCCAGCTTCGGGAAGAATCCGAAGCTGTGGATGCCGGGTGTGACGATTCCGTGTCGGGCGAAGCTGACCATCAAGTCGGGCGGCGTGCTGCACGGCGACGTGGTCAAGGTGACCGGACGCGCTCCGAACGGCAAGAAGTTGCACGACTCCAACCCGTTCTGGGCAGCGGTGAGCCGTGGCCTGCCGGGCGCACCGAACACCGGCGCCCGTTCCATCGGGTGATGTCAGCGCAGCGGCCACGACGGGTCCTCCCCGCCGTGGCCGCTGCTGCCATGCTCCTCACCGGATGCGGGCAGCAGCAGCCGAAGCCCCAGCGCCTGAACACCGACCAGGCCCAGGCGCTGGCGATCATGCGTTTCAACAACTACTCGGCGCGTCACCTGAACACCACGATCTCGGCGACCACCGGCACCGTGAAGTTCAAGGCCCGCGCCATCATCGATACGCGCCGTGGTGCCGGATACGCCGAATACACAGCCAGCGACCCGACCAGCGGCAATGTCATCAACAAGGGCATGCTGGCCTGGAACAACTCGCTCGTGGAGACCGCCGAGGGCGGTGACTTCACTCATCCCCCGGCGGCGAAGGGTTGGACCGAACGTTCGCTGACGAGTGCGAGTACGACGGACATCCTGCTGGTCCTCGCGCTGGAACTGAGCGCCGACCGCCCGGAGAATCCCGCGCTGCTGCAGCAGGGCGGTGCCCGACTGCTGCGGACTGAGGGATCCGGATCGAAGACGACCTACGTCATCGCCGGCCCCGGCAGCAGCGCCGCCGACACCGGTGGTGGCAGCGCAAGCCCCTCGGCCTCGACCGGGTCGAAGACGACCTACTGGGTCGACAAGACGGGGCATCTCTCCAAGTTCGTCGCCGACCTCGGGGGCAGTCCCGCGACCATCACGGTGACCGGGGCGACGGGCTACCCGACGGCCATCCCTAAGGTGATCTACCGCTACCTGAGGATGAAGGGCTGAACATGATGCGCAGGTCGTTCGCGCTGGCGGCGGCGCTCGTCGCCGTACCCGCGCTCGCCGC
>JASLCW010000013.1 GCA_030151765.1 Marmoricola sp. | reverse complement strand
TGATCGAGCTGGACGAGGAGGAGGCCATCGAGTTCCTGGCCGAGGCCGGCGTCACCGAGCCCGGCCTTGAGGTCCTGGCCCGCGTCGGCTTCGACACCCTGGGCCTGCAGACCTACCTGACCGCCGGCCCCAAGGAGACCCGCGCCTGGACGATCCGCAAGGGCGCCACCGCCCCCGAGGCCGCCGGCGTGATCCACACGGACTTCCAGAAGGGCTTCATCAAGGCCGAGATCGTCGGCTTCGACGACCTCCTCGAAGCCGGTTCCATGAACGCCGCGAAGGCCGCCGGCAAGGTGCGCATGGAGGGCAAGGACTACGTCATGGCCGACGGCGACGTGGTGGAGTTCCGCTTCAACGTGTGAGCAGGAGCGCCGGCGCATCGGCGGTCACGTGACAGCCGCCGGCACAGCGGGGCAGGTGATCCTCGCCGAGCGTCACCCTTCCGCTCATGTGGGGATGATCGTGGTGCCAGGTCCCGCAGGACACGCATCGTCGGCAGATGGTGTCGACGGCGCACGTGGTGCAGCATCCGTACAGCGCTTCTACCGGTGCGTCGCTCCGGCAGCATGGACAAGTGGTCATGGTGAGGATGCTTCTCCCGGCTGCTGAGAAGCGAATGAGATCCGGCGAACCCCTTGCTGAGTCGCGGGGTCAGAGCTTCTCGCAGGCGATCTTGTCCTTGTCGCGGTCGAGGCCCTTGTTGTAGCTCATCGCCTTCTTGTACAGCGCATTCGAGTGCTTGAAGTTGGTCACCGGCGTGCCGCTGGTGTGGTCGTGGGCGTTCACCCGGCCCACTCCGTGCGGGAACTTCTTGTTCAAGGCGGTGCAGTTCTTCGTCCAGCCGGGACGGCTCGCGGCACCCGCGGGAGAGGTCGCCGCGGTGACGCCTCCGATTGACGCGAACAGGGCGAGCGAGATGGTCAGGGCAAAGCTGCGTCGGGTCCTCATGTCGCCGAGTGTCGCCGACTCCGACTCTCCGCGAGGGCGGAATCGGAAACAACGGCAGCGCTATCGGGCGGTCAGCCGCCGCCAGGAGGCGAGAAGGGCTCCGACCCCCATGCCCACGATCACGCCGAGGATCGTCGCGGGCAGGCCGATCTCGATGCTCGCGGCCCAGGCTGTGGGCGGGTAGGCGAGCAGGCCCATGACCAGCCCTGCGGTGAGGCCGATGACACCGCACGCCGCGCCGCCGACGTACGCGCCGGTCAGCACCGGTGACGTCGACGGAATCGGCGTCGAAGCTCGAGTGGTGGTCATCTACTCAGTGTGTCCCTTCCGGATCACTCCTGGAAGCCTAGAGCGGCACGTGTCATCGCATTGCGCGTGTCCAGCAGGTCGGCCAGGGCCTGGTCGAGATCGTCGGCGGTGACACTGAGGGTGGCGGCCTCGTCGCGATCGGCGGCGATCACGGCGGAGCGGCGGAGCAATTCCTTGAGGAAGGACGCGGTGACCCCGTCGGTCCGGTCGAGCACACCGTCGATGCGGGCCAGGTCGATATCGAGGGAGCCGCGGTACAGCTCGATGAGCCGGCGTCGCGCCTCGCGATCTGGTACGTCGATGCGCACGGCCTGGTCGACCCGGCCAGGACGGGATGCGAGGGCGGGCTCGAGCAGGTCGGCCCGGTTCGTGGTGAGCAGGAAGGTGACGTCGGCGTCCTCGTCGAGGCCGTCCATCTCGTTGAGCAGGGTGAACAGCAGCGGCGCGGAGCCGTCGTAGTGGTCGCGTTCCTGGGCGATCAGGTCGACATCCTCGACGACGATCATCGACGGCTGCAGGGTACGGGCGATCGAGCAGGCCTCCCTGATGCCGCCGAGAGTCTCGCCGGTGAGCTGGATGATCGTCGTGCCGGTCAGCTCACCCGTCAGATAGCGGACGGTGTGCGTCTTGCCGACGCCCGGCGGCCCGTACAGCAGCAGACCGCGCTTGAGATGCTGCCCGGCGGCACGCAGCCGGTCGCTGTTGCGCGCGACGCCGACCACCTGGCGTCGTACGTCGGCGAAGGTCTCGGCCGGGAGGATCAGCTCGTCGGGCGTCATCTCGGGGCGGTCGTGGAAGCGGAGCAGCGAGGAGCGCTCACCGAACATGCTGTGCCCGAAGGACACGACCTGGCCGCGATAGACGTTGAGCTCGAGCGCCCGGGCGCGGATCTCCGCGGCCAACTCCTGGGTTCGCTCGAGCTCGCGCCCGATGAACTCCAGGCCCACCTCGTGGGAGCCGCTCTCCGGGTCCGGGCCGACCACGAGGACGGCGATCGGCGTACCTGCATCCGCGGTGAGGATCAACGCGGCACGCAGGCACTCGCGCGTCGCCCCGCCGGGTCCGCTGGGGAGCGGGACCCGGGTGACATTTCCCATCTGCGGCTCGTGCATGCCATGGAAGGGATCGCGGTTCAGCAGGTCGGAGAGCCCGAAGGGTCCGCGGTGGCGATAGTTCGTGAGGCCCACCAGCTCGTGCGGGCGATGGGCGAGTACGGCGTCCAGCGCCGCCTGCACGTTGACATGCTCGTACGCCGGCCAGCGCTCCTCGACGACCGGCAGGTCCTGTGCGGGGCCGCCGAGGTGGTTCTCGATGGCATTGCGCAAGGTGGGTCGTTCGGCGGCACGAGCCTGGTGCACGAAGCGGCGTACCAGCTGGCGACCGTAGCGGCGCACATCCGCCAGTTCGAAGGGCTCCTCGGCGTCATTGGTCGCCGTCGTCGTGACGGCCGGGCCGTCGAGCGGGCTGTAGGCGAACCATCCGAAGTCGTGTTCCATGGAGGAACACTAGGAGTCAGTCCTTCGGGATGACACTGCTTTCCGCGGCCGCCTTGATCCGCTCCAGCGTCTCCCGTACGCCGGCCCGCATCATCTCGGTGAACTTCGTCTGCCCGCCGAAGAAGCCGTCAGTCAGCTCGATCGACAGCGGGGAGATGCCCTCCGGTGTCTCGCGGCGCTCGGTGAGGAGGGTGCCGGTCGTCGTCGGCTCGAGCTCGAAGGCCCAGACCGCCCAGTTCTCCTCGACCCGGAAGGCGAGCAGCCGCCCCGGCTCGTAGCGGACGACGCGACCGTGCGTGGTCCAGGTCAGCTCGCCCTCGGCATTGCGGTTGGTGAACTCCGTGCCGACCTCGACCCGCTCGAAGCCCTCGCGCAGGCGTGTGGAGGTCACCTGGGGGCTCCAGTCGGACATCCGGCGTACGTCGCCGATCAGTTCCCACACCCGCGCGGGCGGGACGTCGATCTCGATCCGGTCCTCGAGCGATTCGGGCTGCATGAGCCGAGTATGCCCGTGGACGCTGCCCCTAGGGGTGTCGGGCGCAGTACGCTGCCCGAGTGGAACACGTTCTAGATCCCTTCGCTCCGGCACGGCTCGGACCGGTCACCCTCCGCAACCGGGTGATCAAGGCGGCGACCTACGAGGGGTGGGCCCGTAACGGGCTCGTCACCGACGAACTCGTCGACTTCCACCGCGCGTACGCCGCGGGCGGGGTCGGGCTGTGCACCGTCGCCTATCTCGCCGTGGCTCCCGAAGGACGGACGTCGGGCGACCAGATCTGGTGGCGCGACGAGGCGATGGCCGGGCTGCGTCGGCTGACCGACACGATCCATGCCGAGGGTGCCGCCGCGGCCGCCCAGATCGGTCATGCCGGTCCGGTCGCGGATCCGCGCGGCACGAAGCTGCCCGCGATCGGACCGAGCCGGGCTTTCCCCAACCAGGGCGCCCGGATGACCCGCCCGGCCACCGAGGCCGACATCGTGCGCATCACCGGGGCACACGCCGACGCCGCCGAGCGCGCCATCGAGGCGGGCTTCGACGCGATCGAGGTGCACCTCGGCCACAGCTACTTCATGAGTGCCTTCCTCAGCCCGAAGGTCAACCACCGCAAGGACGCGTACGGCGGTTCCCTCGAGAATCGCGCCAAGGTGGCACGCGGCGTCATGCGTGCGGTCCGCGACCGTGTGGGTGATCGGATCGCCATCACCGCCAAGCTGAACATGACCGACGGCGTCCGTGGCGGCATCAGCATCGAGGAGTCCACGCAGACGGCGCAGTGGCTCGAGTCCGACGGCACCGTCGACGCCCTCGAGCTCACCGCCGGCTCCTCGCTGCTCAACCCGATGTTCCTCTTCCGGGGAGGTGCGCCGGTCAAGGAATTCGCCGCGGTGATGCACCAGCCGATCCGCGCCGGCGTACGGCTGATGGGCAAGCGCTTCATCCGCGAGTACCCCTACCACGACCTCTACCTGCTCGACCTCGCGAAGAAGGTGCGGGCCGAGGTCGGCCTGCCGCTGATCCTGCTCGGCGGCATCGTCGACCGCGCGGGTATCGACACCGCGATGCAGGAGGGCTTCCAGTACGTCGCGATGGCACGCGCGCTGCTCCGCGAGCCTGATCTCGTGAACCGGATCCAGGCCGATGCCGCCACCGAATCGCTGTGCATCCACTGCAATCTCTGCATGCCGACGAACTTCACCGGAACGCACTGCCCCGTCATCACGAAGGCGTGACCTTGCGCACGCATTGATCAAACCGGGGGCGCTCGTCCTTAGCCTGTCTGCATGGGTTATGAGTACGACGAGGCCATCGAGGTGTCGCCCGCGGGAGCGGGCGAGTACGCAGCAGACATCCAGGCGGGCTGGGTGGTCGGTGGCGGCGTCAACGGCGGCTACCTGCTGTCGGTGATCGGCAACGCGATCAAGATGCAGCTCGAAGGTCATCCCGATCCCTACACGATCAGCGCCTACTACCTCTCCGCCACCGCGCCGGGACCGGCGACCGTGCGCGTCGAGGAGCTGCGTCGCGGCAAGGGCACCTCGACGGTCCGTGCGACGCTGAGGCAGGAGGTAGAGGGACGGGTCGTCGACCGGATCTCCGCACTGGCGACGTACGGCGATCTCACCCGCGTCGAGGGTGACATCAGGACGACCGCGACCCCACCCGCGCTGCCGCCGATCGAGGAGTGCGTGCTCACCTCGGACGCCCCGGCCGAGGTGAAGGCCTTCGTGCCGATGCTCGACCGATTCGCGATGCGGATGGACCCGGTCAACGCAGTCGCCTTCGCCGGTGGCGAGCCGAGCGGCAAAGCCGCCATCCAGGCCTGGTTCGAGCTCGCCGACGGCCGCCCCATCGACGCGATCGCCCTGCTCACCGTCGTCGACACGCTGCCGCCGGTGACCTTCGAGCTCGGCATGCCGGGCTGGGCGCCCACCCTCGAGCTGACCGTGCACGTCCGCGCGACGCCGGCGCCCGGCCCATTGCGGATCCGCCACGAAAGCCGCAATTTCGCCGGAGGCTTCTTCGAGGAGGACTGCGAGGTCTGGGATTCGGCCGATCGCCTCGTGGCCCAGTCCCGTCAGCTCGCGCTCGCCCCGCGATCCTGACGGGTCGAGTGCCCCACGACGCGCCGGAGCGCGTCCTCAGGCACTCAACTCGAGCCTTCGGGTGATGCCGATCTCGGCGAGGAAGTGCTCGTCGTGGCTGACCACCACCAGTGCGCCGCCGTACGACGACAAGGCGCCGACCAGCTGCCGCTGACTGGCGAAGTCGAGATTGTTGGTCGGTTCGTCCAGGAGCAGCAGTTGCGGTGCCGGATCGGCCAGCAGCAACGCGGCCAGCGTGGCCCGGAAGCGTTCGCCGCCGGAGAGCGTGCCGGCTCGCTGATCGGCGGCCTTGCCGCGGAAGGTGAAGCGGGCCAGTCGCGCGCGGATGTCGTTCACCGAGGCCGTGGGTGCGACCCGGGCGACGTTGTCCGCGATCGACAACTCGTCGTCGAGCAGGTCCAGGCGCTGCCGCAGCACGCGCGTGGGCACGCGGAGGTCGACCGACCCTGCCGAGGGTGCGAGCAGCCCGGCGATGGTGTGCAGCAGCGTGGTCTTGCCGCTGCCGTTGGGACCGGTGACCGCGATGCGTTCGGGGCCGTCGATGTCGAGATCGACACTCAGTCCGTTGCGCAGCACGAGGTCGTGCGCGCGCAGCACCATCCGCCGCTCCGGTACGACGGTCTCGGGCAGATCCACCCTGATCTCGGCCACCTCGCGGACCCGTGACTCCGCCTCGTCCAGCCGCCCGCGCGCGTCGTTGAGCCGGTCGTCGTGCACCGCGGTGTACTTGGCGGCGGACACCTCCGCCTTGCGCTGCTTCGCGCCGGCCACGATGCGGGGGATGTTCTCCGCGGCCTTCGCGGCCACCCGGCGCCGTCCGGCGAGGACACGATCGACCTGCTGCCGATCGCGCTGCTCGCGGCGGACCTCCGACTGTGCGGCCCTGAGCGCCTGCGCCGCGGCATCCTGCTCGACGGCCAGCTGCTGCTCGTAGTCGGTCAGGTTGCCGCCGTACCAGCGGATCCGGCCGTCGTGCAGGTCGGCGACCCGTTCGACCCGCTCGAGCAGCTCGCGATCGTGACTGACCACGAGGAGCGTCCCGCGGAAGCCGTCGACGATGTCGTACAGGCGCGTGCGTGCCTGCCGGTCGAGGTTGTTCGTCGGTTCGTCGAGCAGAAGGACATCGGGCTCCGAGAGGAGGACCCGGGCGAGCCCGAGCTGGACCACCTCGCCGCCGGAGAGCTCGCCCAGTGGCCGGTCGAGAACGTCGATGCCGAGACCGAGGCGGCTCAGTACGGCGGCGGCACGGTCCTCGACGTCCCAGGCGTCGCCGACGACGTCGAAGTGCTCCTGGCCGACGTCGCCGTCGGCGATGGCCGCGAGTGCACGACGGATCGCGGCGATGCCGAGATGCTCGTCGACGCGTACGCCGGTGCGCAGGGTGAGGTCCTGGCGCAGATAGCCGACGCGTCCGGTCGAGGTCACCGAGCCGCTGGTCGGGACGATCTCACCGGCGAGCAGGCGCAGCAGCGTGGACTTGCCGGAGCCGTTGACGCCGACGAGTGCGCTCCGGCCGGCCGGCACCTCGACGGAGAGGTCGTTGAAGACGATGGTGCCGTCGGGCCAGGTGAAGGACAGGGCAGAGGTCGTGAGGGTATGCATGAGCGGCTCCGGGTGCGTCGGGACGAGGACGGCGATTGGGGAGTGCTCAGAACTTCACGCCTCGAGTCTGCGGGGTCGGCGTACCCGCTCGCAACAGGTTTTCGCCTAGGGTCGTCGTCATGCAGTTGCGGGCCCTGTTCTGGGAGGCGGACGATGCCGAGCTCGTCGCGGCCCGGCTGCGCTCCGGCGGTTTCGACGCCTCCATCTCGCGGGTGACCTTCGCCGGGGAGGACGACGACGAGGACCAGCCCTGGGCGGTCACCAGCGATGCACCGGAGACCTTGTTGGAGCTTGCCGCCGAGGAGTACGACGGCTGGGTCGACCATCCCTCCGACGCGCGGATCACGCCGGCACCTCTCGATCTGCCGGCCGCACCGCGCCGCCACCACCGTGACCAGCGAGCCGTGGACTAGTGGTGTGGCTGCGCTCCGCCGCGGTATTTGGCAGACGGACCACTAGGGCCTGTCCGGTCGCTCACTAGGATCATGCGCATGGACAAGCGTTTGCTGCTGGTGCACGCCCACCCGGACGACGAGACGATCGGCCAGGGTTCGACGATGGCGAAGTACGTCGCCGAGGGGGCGCAGGTCACCCTGATCACCTGCACCGGCGGTGAGATGGGCGAGATCCTCGTCCCCGAGATGGCCCACATGGCCGCCGACCAGGACGACACCCTCGCCGACCAGCGCAAGATCGAGCTCGACAACGCCATGAAGGTGCTGGGCGTCACCGACCACCGCTACCTCGGCGGCTTCGGCACGTACCGCGACTCCGGCATGCAATGGCACGAGGACGGTCACGCCGTAGCCGCCGACGACATCCACGACAATGCCTTCTGGAACGCCGATCTGACCGCCGCCGCGACCGATCTCGTCGCGGTCATCCGGGAGACGCGTCCGCAGGTGCTCGTCACGTACGACGAGTTCGGGGGCTACGGCCACCCCGATCACATCCAGGCGCACCGCGTCGCGATGTACGGCGCCACGCTGGCCGCGGTGCCGTCGTACCGGCGCGACCTGGGCGAGGCCTGGGACATCCCCAAGATCTACTGGGGTGCGATGTCCGCGAGCCGCATGCGCGAGGGCCTGCGCCGGCTGCGCGATGCCGGCGACACCACGAGCTTCGAGGGCATGGATCCCGATGGCCCGCTGCCGCCCTTCGTGACCGAGGACGAGAACCTCGCCGCCCGCATCGACGGCTCGTCGTACGTGGAGCTCAAGATGGAGGCGATGAAGGCGCACGCCACCCAGATCTCGCTCGACGGCCCCTTCTTCGCGTTGTCGAACAATGTCGGCAACGAGGTGTGGGGCTCCGAGTTCTTCCGGATCGCCAAGGGCAGCAAGGGACCGGTCGGTCCCGACGGCCTCGAATCCGATCTCTTCGCCGGCCTGAGCTGAAAAGCCCGCGTGAGCTTCTTCGACGACGACGACGGCGTCCTTCGGGAGAACGGAGGACGTGGCACCTCGCACCGCCGGGTGCGCTGGCTCTTCGGCTTCTTCGTCCTGATCGCGATCGGCGGGTACGCCGCGCTGCACCTCTACAGCGCCGACCGGGTGCCCCTGGGCGTGAGTGTCGAAGGCGTCTCGATCGGTGGGATGAACGAGAACGACGCGGTCGCCCGGCTGGCGCAGCGGCTGGGCCCGGATCTCTCGCGGCCGATTCGGTTCACCAGCTCCGACCACGACTACCCCTTCGACGTCGCGGCGGCCGGGGTGACCATCGATTTCCGGGGCACGGTCGCCGCCACCGGGGCGACGGCGAGCCGCTGGTCACCGGCCTCGCTGTGGCATTTCCTGACCGACGGCGGTGACCGGGATGCCGTCGTACGGGTCGACCGCAGCAGTTTCGACGCGGCCCTGCTGAAGCTCACCGGCCAGATCGGCCGCCCGGCGATCGAGGGCACCATCTCCTTCCGGGACGGCAAGGCGAGCCCGGTGTACGGCCGCTCCGGCCTGGCGATCGACGCCGACGCGACGGCCGGCATGGTGCCGAAGCTGATCTTCAGCCACGACGCGGTCGAGCTGCCGATGACGGTCCGCCGGCCCTATGTGTCGCCGGCACAGGTTCGCAAGGCACTCCATGACTTCGGTGATCCGGCGATGTCGGCACCGGTGCGCGTGGTGATCGGCGGACATTCCTTCGAGGTCTCGCCGAGGGTCTTCGGTCCGGCGATCCAGATGGTCCCGAGCAATGGCGGCCTGGTCCCGCTCATCGATCCGAACACGCTCGTGAAGGTGCTGGCGCCGGCGCTCCCGACCATCGGGCCCAAGCCCGTCGACGCGACGCTGGCGCTGAGCAACGGACGTCCCCGGGTGGTGCCGGCGGTGATCGGAGCGGCGTACGACGCCGGCGCGCTCCGCGATGCCTTCGTGGCCGCTCTCACCAAGAAGGCTTCCGCGCGCGTCGCGAGCGTGCATGCCGCGCTCACGGCACCCACGGTGTCGACCGCCGCCGCCCGCGGCTGGCAGGTGAGCCGGAAGGTCGCCTCGGTGACCGCCAAGGTCGATGGTGGCCTCGCTGCCCGGCTCGACGGTGCGGTCGTCACGCCGCGTTCGGGACTCCATCTGGCGACCGTGCTGGGTACGACGAACGCCGGCGTGGGCTCCGCGATCTTCCAGCTGGCCTTGAAGTCGAGCATGAACATCGACTCCTTCTCGCCGACGGCGGCGTACCGCGCCGATCTTCCGGTGGGCCTGGCAGCGAAGGATGTCGAGCTGTCCGCGCCGAAGGGGCGCGCATGGCTGATCACGGTGGAACGCGTCGGGACGCAGCAGGCTCGCTTCACGGCATGGTCGGCGAAGGGCCTGCACGCCAAGGTGACGGTGGGGCCGCAGACCGACCCGGTGCCGCCCGGCACGGGCGTCTCCTCGTCGCCGGAGTGCACCCCGCGGACAGGGCAGGCCGGCTTCTCCGTGAGTGTCGCCCGCACCGGCCCCGGTACGCCGTCGACCTTCGACTCGACCTACCTGCCGATCAACACGGTCCAGTGTCTGCCGCCGTCGGCGACGCCCTCACCCTGATCGGTCAGGCGGGTGCCGTGAGATAGCGGCAGGTGTGGTGGACCTCGAGGCCGAGCGCCTCGTACATCGCGAGTGCCGGCGCGTTGTCCAGCTCGACATGCAGCCAGAGCGTCAGGCAGCCCCTCTCGGCGCCGAAGTCGATGAGTTCGGCGAGCAGCGCGTTGCCGATTCCCTGCCGTCGATGGGCCTCGTTCACCTCTAGTGAGTGCACGCCCAGCCAGTCGCCGTCGTACGCCGCCTCCGCGGAGCCGATCACACTTTCCCCAATCAGGTAACGGGATTGGGCGCGGGGATCGTCGTAGGTGACGGTGACGGTGACGGGCAGGTCATTGTGGGGGAGGAGGCGGCGGGCGCGGGCGAGCGAGCCGAGGAGGAGTGCGGCATCGCCCGACACGGGGGTCCAGCCCAGGTCGGTGAGGGCTCGGTCGACACCGGAATCGGCTTCGACCTGGACCAGTGCCGGCCGGTCCCGCTCGCGGTAGTGGGCGACCACGGCGGCGGCAGCCCGGTCGATCGGGACGCCCGGATCGCCGATCGCGAGGCAGGAGTTGGCGCGCTTGCGCGGACGACCGACCGGTGCCGGGTCGAAGCGGAGCTCCCATTCGCCCAGGGGCGTCCGGTCCACCCGCGGCCAGAGGGGCGCGGCGTGGCTCTCCGCCTCACGGGTGGTCACCCGGTGCCGCACCGGCGGCCGCGGCGGCACCGGCTTGCCGGACACGATCTCGCTCGTCGCGATCGAGACGCGGGTGCCGTCCTCACGCAGGATCACCGCCGTGCCGTCGGCCCAGCTGACGCAGATCCCGAGCACATCGGTGAAGGCCGGACCACCGGTCGGACCGGTCTGGCCGGGCAGCAGCCGGCGTATGACGACCCGCTGGCCGACGACGCCGGGGCCGAGCGATCCGGCCCTTTTCCCGGGGTCTGGTACAGGTTCCACTTTGGGGATACTAGGCTGAGGTGCAGCCACTTCCGGTGGCGCATCTGCGGTACCGCGCGAGCTCTCTTCGAGGAGGACCAGGTGACCTACGTCATCGCCCAGCCCTGTGTCGACGTCAAGGACCGTGCCTGTGTCGACGAGTGTCCTGTGGACTGCATCTACGAAGGCAAGCGGATGCTCTACATCCACCCGGACGAGTGCGTTGACTGCGGCGCCTGCGAGCCGGTCTGCCCCGTCGAGGCGATCTACTACGAGGACGACACCCCGGCGGAGTGGAAGGGCTACTACGACGCCAACGTGCACTTCTTCGACGACCTCGGTTCGCCGGGCGGCGCCGCGAAGATGGGCGAGATCGACCACGACCACGCGTCGATCGCCGAGCTGCCCCCGCAGAATCAGGACCACTGACGTCCACGCGGCGGGGACCGGTCTCGAGCCGGCTCCCCGACTTCCCCTGGGACCACCTGACCGAGTACGCCGAGAAGGCGCGCTCGCATCCCGACGGGATCGTCGACCTCTCGGTCGGCGCCCCGGTCGACCCGACGCCTGCGGTCGCTCAGCAGGCGCTGGCCGCGGCCGCGGACTCGCCGGGCTATCCGCTGACGATCGGGCTCACCGAGACCCGGCAGGCCTGCATCGACTGGCTCTCCCGGCGCTTCGGGGCGCGTGATCTGGGCCTGGACGGCGTACTGCCGGTCGTCGGGTCGAAGGAGCTCATCGCCTCGCTGGCACTCCACCTCGGGGTCGGCGAGGGTGACCTGATCGTGCGGCCCCGGCTGGCCTATCCGACCTACGAGGTAGGTGCGGCACTGGCCGGCGCCGAATGCGTCGCCGCCGACGCGATGCTCGACCTCGGACCGCGCCGACCGAAGATCGTCTGGGTCAACTCGCCGTCCAACCCGACCGGTCGGGTGCTGCCCGTCGAGCACCTGCGCAAGATGGTCGACTGGTGCCGCGAGCGTGGCGCGCTCCTGGTCTCCGACGAGTGCTATCTCGAGTGCGTGTGGGAGGGCTCCGCGA
>JASLCW010000448.1 GCA_030151765.1 Marmoricola sp. | reverse complement strand
CGACGCTGCACGCGCGTCTTCTTCAGCAGCTTGCGGTGCTTCTTCTTGGCCATGCGCTTGCGGCGCTTCTTGATGACTGAACCCACGACGGACCCTTCAGGACTTTGGATGATGCCGGGTAAGGGTATCCATCAGGTGACCTGCGCACGAATCGAAGGTGGTCCAGCTAACAGCGGGCCGGTGCTCAGCCCGCCTGGTAGAAGCTGTTCTTGATGTACTCGTTGACGTCGTCCTCGCTGACCCTGAAGGAGCGACCGACCCGTACGGCGGGCAGATCGCCGTTGTGGACCAGTCGATAGACGGTCATCTTGGAGACACGCATCACCGAGGCGACCTCGGCAATCGTCAGGAATTTCACGTCGGAGATGTCACCGGACACGCTGGGAGCCATCGCGCACCATCTTTCTGTTGCGCACGCCCTCCGGCTTCCCCACCGGAGCATCATTCGTGCGCGCTGAGTGGAGAATAGAGCCTTGTGGGACTCATGGGGAAGAGATTCACCATAGAGATTTCTGTTGTTCGGCGTGTCGGCTTGCAAAATGGTCCGTTTGGACCAGTTAAGAGCCGGAAGCGAGGTCGCGGGAGCGATTGCGTGCGGCTTCCATCGCGGTGATGAAGGCGGCCCGGACCTTGTGGTCCTCGAGTTCGCGGATCGCGGCCGCCGTGGTGCCGCCCGGCGAGGTCACCTGCTCGCGCAGGACCGTCGGGTGCTCACCGGTCTCGCGGAGCAGTTTCGCGGAGCCGACGACGGTCTGGACCACCAGCTCGGTGGCCGTCGTACGCGGCAGGCCGAGGTGGACGCCGGCCTCGATCATCGCCTCGACCACGAAGAAGAGGTAGGCCGGACCGGAGCCGGAGATGGCCGTGACCGCGTCCTGCTGCTTCTCGGGGACGCGCACGACCCTGCCGGTGGCGCTGAGGATCGCCTCGGCGCGGGCGAGATGCTGCTCATCGCAGTGGGTGCCGGGCGAGATCGCCGCCATGCCCTCGTCGACCAGGGCCGGCGTGTTGGGCATGACGCGTACGACGGCGACGCCGTCGGGCACCCGCTCCTCGATGAAGGCCGTGGTGATGCCGGCCGCCAGGCTGACCAGCAGCTGCCCCGGGCGCAGATGCGGCGCGAGCTCGTCGAGCACGTCACCCATGTCCTGCGGCTTGACCACCAGGGCGATCGTCTCGGAGGCGGCCACCGTGCCCATGTCGCCGGTCACGGTGACGCCGTACTTCCCGGTCAGCTCGGCGGCGCGCTCGGGTCGCTTCTCGCAGACGAGCAGGTCGGAGGCCGGCGTACCGGCCCTGACCAGGCCCGACAGCAGGGTCTCCCCCATGACGCCCACACCGATGATCGAGACGGCCACGAGTCACTCCTACTTCTTCGAGACAAGCGAACGCAGGAAGAATGTCAGGTTCGCGGGCCGCTCCGCGAGCCTTCTCATGAGGTAGCCGTACCACTCGGTGCCGTAAGGGATGTAGATCCGCATCCGCTCGCCGGTGCTGGCCAGCCGGCGCTGCTCGTCGGGACGGATGCCGTAGAGCATCTGGAACTCGTAGCTCCCCGGCGCCCGGTCGAAGCGGGTCGCCAGCGCGCCGGCGATCCGGATCATCCGCGGGTCGTGGCTGGCGATCATCGGATAGCCCGCGCCGCTCATCAGCACCTTCAGGCAGCGGACATAGGACTTGTCGACGTCGAGGCGGGACTGGAAGGCGACCGACTCGGGCTCGTCGTACGCACCCTTGCACAGGCGCACCCGGGAGCCCTCGTGGGCGAGCGCCCGGCAGTCGGCCTCGGTCCGGCGCAGATAGGCCTGGAGGACGGCGCCCGTCTCGGGATAGTCCTTGCGCAGCTCGTGCAGGGTGTCCAGCGTCTGGTCGGTGGTGGTGTGGTCCTCCATGTCGAGGGTGACCGTCGTGCCGGCATTGCGCGCGGCCCGGCAGATCCGGCGGGCATTCTCGAGGCTGACCTTGGGCCCGATCTCGGGCAGTGCCTGGCCGATCGCGGAGAGCTTCACGCTCACCTCGGCACTCCCGGTCAGGCCGGCGGCGGCCAGTGCCTGCAGAAGATCGAGGTAGGCCGTCACCGTCGCCTCGGCCTGCGCCTCGTCCAGGGTGTCCTCACCGAGATGATCGAAGCTCAGCAGCAGCCCGTCGGCGACGAGCCGCTCACCGGCGGCGACGGCGTCCTCGATCTGCTCACCCGGGACGTACCTGTTCACGATCGAACTGCTCACCGGCAGCTTGGTGACGAGTTCCTTGACCTGCTCGCTCCCGGCGAGCATCAACAGTGGTTGGCGCAGCACTCGCTCACGGTAACCCCGGACCGGTCGTCACTCCGAACGGCGGCGGAGCGTCAGGGCGCCGAGGATGAGCCCGGCGACGATGTAGCCGACGACGACCGCCAGATCGCCCGCGAGTCCGGGGGCATCGCCGTGCTCGGCGACCGACGTCATCGCGTCGACGGCGAAGGAGAGCGGCAGCACGTCCGACACCTGCCGCAGCACGTCGGGGAGTTGATCGCGGGCGACGAAGAGGCCGCAGAGCAGGATCTGCGGGATGACCAGGACCGGCATGAACTGCACCGCCTGGAACTCCGTGCGCGCGAAGGCGGACACGAAGAGACCGAGCGCGGTCCCGAGCACCGCATCGGCGACGGCGACCACCGCGAGCCAGACGACCGGCGCGGCCACATCGAGGCCGAGCCAGGTGATCGACACCCAGACGGCCAGCAGCGACTGGACGACCGCGACCGCGCCGAAGGCGAGCGCATAGCCGAGCAGGAAGTCACCGCGACCCATGGGCATCGCCAACAGGCGCTCGAGAGTGCCCGATGTACGTTCGCGCAGGGTGGTCACCGAGGTCACCAGGAACATCACGATGAAGGGGATCAGGGCCAATAGCGCCGGGGCGAGCGCAACGAAGCCGAAGCCGGGCAGACTCGTGAACATCCAATGCAGCAAGGCCAGAACGGCCACCGGCAGCAGGACCAACATCGCGACAGTACGACGATCGCGGGCGAGCTGGCGCAAGACCCGGCCAGCCACCGCGAGGGTGATCCGGGGCGTCATGCCGCGGCCTCCCCCGCGACCAGGGCGAGGAAGGCGTCCTCGATCTCGGAGGTCCCGGTGCGTGCGGTGATCTCCGCCGGCGATCCGGACGCGAGCAGCCTGCCCTCACGCATCAACAGCAGCCGGTCGCACCGCCGGGCCTCGTCCATGACGTGACTGGACACGATCAGGCCGATGCCTCCGTCGGCGAGCTCATGGAAGAGATTCCAGAGATCGCGGCGCAGCACCGGGTCGAGCCCGACGGTCGGCTCGTCGAGGACGAGCAGGTCCGGCTTGCCCAGGAGCGCGACGGCGAGGCTGACCCGGGAGCGCTGGCCGCCACTGAGCCGCCGGACGAGGTGATCGCGCTCGGCGACGAGATCGATGCGCTCCAGGCATCGGTCGACGTCGGCACGACCGGCGCCCAGCACGCGCGCGAAGAAGTGCAGGTTCTCGACGACGCTCAGGTCGTCGTACACGCTGGCCGCCTGCGTGACATAGCCGATCCGGCCGCGCAGGCCCTTGGCCCCGGCCGGCTCGCCGAGCACCTCGAGTGAGCCGCTGATACCCGCCTGCACCCCGACGACCGATCGCAGCAAGGTGGACTTGCCGCACCCCGACGGGCCGAGCAGCCCGAGCACCTCGCCGGCCGCGATCTCGAAGTCGAGATCGTGCAGCACCTCACGGCCGCCCCTTGTCACCGTGAGTCCCCGCGCCTGCACTGCTGTCATCGGTCACCTCCTGGTCGCCGCGAAATGGAGCCTGGCGAAAGCAAGCGACTGCAGCAGGTCCGCCTCGCGCTCCTCCTTCGAATTGCAGCGACGGGTGTTGATCTCCGCCACGATGTGCCCCGCGAAGTCGCGCTCGGCGAGGTACTCGAGGAGTTCCGCCACCGGCTGGTTGCCACGTCCCGGCACCAGGTGCTCGTCCTTGGCCGAGCCCTTGCCGTCGGTCAGGTGTATGTGCCGCAACTGGTCACCCATGCGCTGCGCCATCTCGAGCGGATCGCTGTGTGCGGTGGCCGCGTGGGAAAGGTCGATCGTCGTGTTGGCATAGGTCTCGTACGACGGATCCCACCCGGGTACGTACATCTCCATCTCCCGCTTCGCGGTGGCCCGCCACGGATACATGTTCTCGACGGCGAAGGCGATGCTGGTGCGGTCCTCCAGCTCGGCGATGCCGGCGACGAAGGTCTCCGCGTAGCCGCGCTGCCACCGGAAGGGCGGATGGACGACGACCACGTCGGCGCCGACCGCACGGGCCAGGTCGGCACTGCGCTCGAGCTTCATCCAGGGCTCGCCCCAGACCCGCTGCGTGATCAGCAGCGTGGGCGCATGGACCGCGCAGATGGGGATCTCGTGGTACTCCGACAGGTGTCGCAGCCGATCCGCCGACTGGCTGACCGGATCGAGGGCGACCATCACCTCCACCGCGTCGTAGCCCAGCCGCGAGGCATAGGCGAAGGCCGCGGTCGTGCTCTCCGGGTAGACCGATGCGGTGGAGAGGGCGAAGGTCATCAGTTCCAGAGGCTCATCTTGTCGAGACGCTCGAGGACGACGCCCTCCCGCAGCGCCCAGGGGCAGATCTCCAGCTCGGGGATCTCGAAGATGTCCATCACCGCCGAGGCGACCAGGGCGCCGGCCAGCATCTGGTGGGCGCGCTCGACCGAGACACCCGGCAGCGTGGCGATCTCGTCGCGCTGCATCGACGCCAGCTTGGGCACCCATTCCTCGAGCTGGGAGGCCGCGAGCAGGCGGCGTACGAAGGGGCCCTCCTCGGAGGGCGCGGCACCACAGATCCGGGCCAGCGAGCGGAAGGTCTTGGAGGTGGCCACGGCGTGGTCGGGGGCTCCGGCACGCAGGACCTCACCGGCTCCGTTGGCGAGCATCGCGCGGATCTGGCGACGCACCTCGCGGACACGGTCGGGGCTGGTGTCGCCGTCGGCGAAGAAGGTGCGGGTGAGCCTCCCGGCGCCGAGCGGCAGTGACTGCGCGACCGAGGGCGCCTCGTCGGCGCCGCAGGCGATCTCGAGCGAGCCGCCGCCGATGTCGAAGACCGCCAGCTGCCCCGAGGACCAGCCGAACCAGCGGCGCACGGCGAGGAAGGTCAGCCGGGCCTCGTGCTCACCGGGAAGGACCTGGATCTCCGCGCCGGTGTTGCGGCGTACCTCGGCGAGCACCTCGTCGGAGTTGCTGGCGTCGCGCACGGCGGAGGTCGCGAAGGCATGGATCTGCTCGCAGCCCTTGTCCTCGGCGAGGCGCAACGCACTCGCCACGAAGAGGGAGAGGGACTGGGTGCCTTCCTCGGTCATCGCACCCGACGGATCGATCTGCTCGGCGAGCCGCAGCGCCTCCTTGTACGACGAGGCGGGCATCGGCGCGGCACCTGCATGTGCATCGAAGATGAGCAGGTGCCCGGTGTTCGAGCCGATGTCGAGAACGCCCAGCCTCATACCTGCAGGTTACCGGGATCCTCGCCTGCGACCGGTGGACGATGGTGCTTCACGAGACTCGCGACGCCGGCGAGCAGCGCGACGGCGACCGCCAGGAAGGACGGGTGCGTGTGCCCGATCGCCTGGCCGAAGACCTGGCGGGCCGCGTGCAGATGCTCCCCCAGGGAGCCCGGGAGCCCACTCGAGGGGCGCAGCAGCGCCGTGAGATAGGCGACCGCGGTCAGCGCCGGCCCGGTGAGCCACAGGACGGCGAGGGCCACCGGCCAGGCCAGCACCGCCCGAGCCGTCCGGTGCACGGAGACGGCCAGCCCGGCACCGAGGATCAGCGCCAGCAGAACCGCGGCGATCCACGAGATCGTGTCGGGGCTGAGCCGCCCCTGCGGCACGAAGGCGGCCACCCAGGTGCGCATCGTGCCGGCGACCAGGGCGGCCGCGATCGCCGCCAGCGGGTGCCAATGCACGGACAGCGATCCGGCGATGAGACCGACCACGAGGGCCGCCGCGAAGGCGGCGCCGAGCCCAGCGAGGACGCGGGTGTCGGAGGCGAAGTAGCCGTGCGCGGCGGCGCGCACCTGACGTGCGCTGATCGCGACCGCCAACGCGCCGCTGACGAGTACGACCAGCCACACGACGAGGATCGCGAGCGGGCGCGGCACATGGGTCACCGCGATCGGGAGCAGGCCGGCCACGACGCCGCCCACGACGGCACCGGCGACCAGTTCCGGCAGGGCACCCGCCACCATCGGCAGCGGCATCACCACGCCCGCCGTACCCTCCCCGGCACTGCCCAGGTGGCCCGAGTCAGCGGTGAAGCGGAGACCCGACACCAGCCAGGGCAGGTAGCCGATGATCCACCAGCTCAGGACGGAGAGGGCGGCCACGAGAACCAGGACCCTGCTGCGCTGCATGGGTCCAGCCAATCACGATCAGCGGACCTTGACCGAGCGGGTGGCGGTGACCGGCAGCACCTTCGGCGTGCCGGAATAGCTGATCGTGAGGTGATGTACGCCGGTCCGCAGGCCCGGCACGGTGATCCGGGACTGACCCTTCGCGAGCAGCACCCGGGCGATCCGGCGGCGGCCCTCGGTGACGATCACGCGGCCGCCGGGCTCGGCCACCGCGGGCGCCGCGAGGCGGAGGCGGAGCGTGAGCCGGTGCTTGGTGACGACGGCCGACACCTGCATCGTCGGCTTCGTGCGTACGGCGTCGCCGGTGGTGACCCGGCGGCTGGCCGGTGCCCACAGCGGGGCGCTGGCGCCGATCCGAACGGTCAGGGGCGATCCGAGATCGGCGACGACACTGCGGTAGGTGGGCGAGGTGGCTCCGGCGATCGGCGTACTGCCCCGGTACCACTGATAGGTCAGCGTGACCCGGCCCGGCGAGGTGGCTCCGGCATGCACCTGCACCACACGGCCGAGGCGCGTCGAGCCGGTGAAGGTGGGCTTGCGGTTGAAGGCGACGGTGCCCTTGAGGACCGGCATGGTGGCGGCGGAGGTCGCCCGTCCGCGGTCGTAGCCGGTGGCGGTCACGCCTTCGGCGACGGTGATCTTCCGGCCCGCCTGTGCCTGGGTCAGCCGGAGGCTGTTGTGGGTTCCGCCGGGGATCGCGACGCCGTCGGCGTACCAGCGGTACTGGCGCTGCGTCGGCTTCGCCCGCCAGCTGCCCGGTACGACGGTGAGGACGTGGCCCGCCATCACCGACCCGGAGATCGACGGAGCCTTCGCGAGCGTGTTGACGCCCGGCGCCACGTTCACGGCGGTCGAGGTCTTCCGGCCGGTGTACATCGACTTGCCGGTGACGGAGACGGTGACGCTCAGCTGCTTGCCGAAGTCGGCCGCGCTCGGCGTGTAGGCGGGACTGTCGGCGCCGGGAATCGGCGTCGAGCCCAGCCGCCACTGGTAGTGGTAGTTGCCCGCCGGCGTCCAGGTGCCGCGCGAGGCGGTGACGCTGGCGCCGACACGCGGGGTCCCGACGATCCCCGGTGCGACGGTGTTGTCGAAGCTGCCGCGGTCGACGGGGCCGGTCGCGGCCGAGACCGAACCGGCCGTCGTGTAGCCGGCGCGTGCCGCGGTGACACGGAGACTGATCTTCTTCTGGTAGTCGTCGGGACTTGGCGTGTAGCTGGTACCCGTCGCTCCCGCGATGGCGGTCCCGTCGGCGAGCCACTGATAGGTGTACGTGCCGACCGGGCTCCACGTCCCGGCGTTCGCCGTCAGCGGTACGCCGACCTTCGCGCTGCCGCTGATCGAGGGCGGGGTCGTCACCTTGAAGGATCCGGCCGCCACGGCCTTGGTCACCGCCGACTGCTTCGCCACGGACTTGAGTCCGGACTTGGCCGCGGTCACCTTGACCGACAGGGTCTGGCCGAGCTGCGTGGCGGTCGGGGTGAAGGTCCTGGCAGTGGCACCGGCGATCGCCGCGGTGCCGGCGTACCACTGATAGGTGTAGCTGAGGGAGCCGACCGACCACGAGCCGGCAGATGCGGTGAGCGCCACGCCGACCTTCGGCGTGCCCGAGATCGCCGGCGCCGCGGTGTTCGTGATCGCCACCGGCTTGAAGTGGATGAAGGCGCCCGGCCATTTCGCGGAGTCGCGGCTGATCACCCGGGTGCCGTAGTAGCCGGCGCGGGCGTAGTTGTACTCCTCGATGGTGATCGAGGAGGAGGACACGACGGCGACCCAGGCAACGTGCCCGAGCGAGGATCCCGCGGACTTGGCACTCCACCAGGCCACCGATCCGACGGTGGGGGTGCCGTCGACCGTGACGCCGGCATTCTTCACCGCGGTCGACGTGGCCGCCTTCTTCCAGTTCGACGCATTGCCCCAGTGGACGAGCCAGTAGTCGTCGAAGGGGAACTTCAGCGTGTTGTTGATCCGCCACGCGACGAAGGAGGTGCACTCGCGGTTGTAGAAGCGCCAGGGGTCGACCTTGGCGTCACGCGCGTACTTCTTGAGGTTCGCCGGGTAGTCGTCGCCGATCACCGCGGCGTTGCCGTGCGGGGCGACGAGCATTCCGCCCAGCAGCGCTAGCACGACCACGACGAAAAGGCGCGGAACGACACGCTGAATGGGACGCATGGGAAAGAAGAGTACGCATGTGACACGCCGGTGTCACTCCAATCCCAGGATTCACATTGGCTCTAGGGTATGCGGGTGCCCGAAGTTGATCTCGATTTTCCCCGAAGCTGGCTCGAGTTCAGCGACCCCGACGACGCCGACCAGGTCTTCCGCTGCGACCTGACCTGGCTCACCTCCCGTTGGACCTGCATCTTCGGTTCCGGCTGCGCGGGCATCTACGCCTCCGCCCCCGATTCCGGCTGCTGCACCCTGGGGGCGCACTTCTCCGACAGCGAGGACGAGGAACGCGTCGCCGTCTGGGTCGACAAGCTCGACGACGGCCTCTGGCAGCGACGCGGCGAGGCGCTCGGCAAGCGCGGCCGCGTGAAGCGCTCCGGATGGGTCGAGGTCGAGGACGGCGATCGCAAGACCCGCGTCTCGGGCTCGGCGTGCATCTTCCACAACGACCGCGACTTCGCCGGCGGCTACGGGTGCGCACTGCACGCGCTCGCCCTGCGCGAGGGCGTGCACTTCGTCGAGACCAAGCCGGACGTCTGCTGGCAACTTCCCCTGCGTCGACAGTTCCGGACCGTCGAACGCGGCGACGGGACGTCGTACAACGAAGTCAGCATCGGCGAGTACGAACGCCGCGGCTGGGGACCCGGCGGACACGACCTCGACTGGTACTGCTCCGGCAACACCGAGGCCCACGTGGGCGCCGAACCCGTCTATCTCTCCAATGCCGCCGAGCTGATCGCCCTGATGGGACAGGCGTCGTACGACGTGCTCGCCCAGCACTGCGCGGAATTCGCCCGCGCCCGCATCGGCATCCACCCGGCGACTGCCGCCAACGAGAAGTCCTGAGGCCTGTTTCGACCGGGAAAATCTCGTCATCGAGAGACCTGACGCCGGTCCTACCCCCGGTGTGAGGGCCCGACATGACGCAGGACACAATCGAGCCATGCGCCTGGACCACATCGTCTTCGCGGCCGGACCGGACGGACTCGCGGCCACCACGCAGCGCCTCTCCGAGCAGCTGGGTGAGGAGTTCCGCGATGGCGGTCTCCACCCGCGGTTCGGTACCAGGAATGCCGTTCTGCCCTTGCTGGACGGCACCTATCTCGAAGCGGTCGAGGTGCTCGACCACCCGGCTTCGGACAAGGCGCCCTTCGGCCAGGCCGTGCGGGCCCGGTCCGAACTCGGCGGCGGCTGGATGGGCTGGGTCGTCGCGGTCGACGACATCGCGCCCTTCGAGCAGCGCCTCGGCCGTGAGTCCGTGAACGGCAACCGGCACCGCCCCGACGGCGTCGAGCTGCTCTGGAAGCAGCTGGGCGTGAAGGGCCTGCAGTCCGACCCGCAGCTGCCCTTCTTCGTCCAGTGGCAGAGCGACCCGAAGGAGCACCCGTCGGCGGGCGCCTCCGGCGAGATCTCCCTTGCCGCGTTGGAGATCGCCGGCGATCCGGCCCGCGTCTCCGACTGGCTGGGCGAGTCCGTCGAGCAGCCGCTCGAGGACGTCAAGGTCGAGTGGGTGGCCCCCAACGGCGTCCCCGGCATCGTCGCCGCTCAGTTCCAGACCGCCAACGGCATCGTCCGGCTCTGAACCACTGAACGACGCGCTTCCCGGGGCTCGGCCAAGCCCCAACATCTGGCATCACCCCGCGGTCTACGAGACCGAGAACCGCGCCTTCGACCGCGACGGCCTGCTGGCGCGGACGATGCGGTCGGTGGGCGACTGGTCCGGACGTGACGTGCTCGACATCGGCTGCGGTACCGGCTTTCACCTGCCGGCCTTCGCCGCCGATGCACGCACGGTCACGGGTGTGGAGCCGCACCATCGGCTGCGCGCATTGGCGGTACGCCGCACTCGCCGGCTCGACAACGTCTCCGTCCTCGCCGGCCTGGCCGATGCCCTCCCCGTTCCGGATGCGTCGGTCGATGTCGCGCATGCCCGCTGGGCCTACTTCTTCGGGCCCGGCAGCGAGCCCGGTCTCGCCGAACTGGACCGGGTGATGCGCCGCGGCGGGACCGCCTTCGTGATCGATAACGACTCCGAGCGGTCGACCTTCGGCCGCTGGTTCCGGCAGGGCTTCCCCGAGGTGGCGCCGGCCGAGGTCGAGCGCTTCTGGTCGCTGCGCGACTGGTCCCGGGAGCGGCTGATGTGCGCTTGGACCTTCGACTCGTACGACGATCTCGAGGCCGTCGTACGGATCGAACTGCCGACGGCGGTCGCCGAGCGGGTGCTCGCCGAGTACGACGGCGGGCTCGAGATCGACTACGCGATCAATCTGTGGTGGCGTCGCTTCTGATCGGCGCGGCCTGACCGGTTCCGGCCGCTGCGTCTCAGTCGAGTACGCCGCCCTTGGGGTTCTGCGCCCAGTCGAGCGCGAAGTCGGCGACCGCCTCCCAGCCAGCTTCACCGCAAGTGAAGTGATCCCGGCCCTCGAACAGTTTGTACGCGGTGGTCGAGCCGGAGTTCTTCGCGTGCTTGCGGTAGCTCTCCCGCTGCACCGGAGCGGGCACGGCATGGTCGTTGCCGCCCGAGATGAAGAGCAGCGGGGCACGGCCCGCCCTCCGGTAGTCGACGGTCAGCGGCGAGTTGGGAGCGAAGTTGGCGAAGCCTGCCTCGAACAGCATCCGGCCAGAGACCGGGATGGCGTAGCGGTCGTAGAACGGCTTGGCCTCCTCACGCGTGAGGTTGTTGGCGAAGCCGTAGTGCCACTGCTCCTCCGCGATCGGAACGCCACGCTTCTTGTTCGCGGGGTTCTTCAGGACCGGGAAGGTCGCCCTGATCTGGCTGAAGGGCAGCGCTTTGACGCCCTTGCAGCCGGCACCGTCGATCGACACACCGGCGGAACCGAGGTCACGGTCGAGGAGCAACTGGACGAAGCCCCCGCCGAAGGAGTGGCCCATGATGATCGGCTTCGAGTCGAGCCCGGAGATCACGTCGCTGAGATTGTCGGTGATCTGCTGCACCCCGAGCCCGGCCAGGATCGACGGGTCCTTCCGGACCGCGGCGACGCCGGCCTCGCCCGGCTCGATGCCGGGATACCCGGGAGTGAGAACCCTGAACCCAGCCTCCTGATAGCGGGACACCCAGTGCTCCCAGGAGAGCGGTGTCATCCAGAGGCCGTGGATGAGTACGACGGTGTCGGTGGAGTTGGTCATCTCTCGTCCTGTCCAATGGATCGATGGGGTGCGAGTTCCACGCTATTCGCCTGATTCGGCACGTGGAATGACTCGATCGCCGGACTTCTTTGCCGAAACGCCGACTCAGGCGCCGGGCGCGCGCCAGACGCTGGGTGGCACGCCGTACTCGCGAGCGAACGCGCGGGAGAAGGCAGCCTCCGACCCGTAGCCGACAGCACGTCCGACGACCCCGACCGGCAAGGACGACGAGCGCAACTGACTCGCCGCCCGACCCAATCGAAGTTGCGCGAGATAGCGAGCAGGGGGCTGGCCGACCTTCTTGGTGAAGCGGGCCGCGAACGCCGCTCGGGACATCGAGGACAGGCCGGCCAGTTCCTCGACCGACCACGCCTGCTCCGGATGGCGGTGGATCGCGCGCATCGCGGGGCCGAGTGAGCGGTCGAGCGCGGCAGTCAGCCAGCCCGGATCTCCCTCAGTGTCGTCCGCGGCCGACCATGCGCGCAGTGCCGGGATGAACACCAGGTCCAGAAGACGGGACACCATGACGCGCGAGCCGGCATTCGGTTCCGCCATCTCCATCGCCAACAACTCACCAGCCAGCGGAATCCATCGCAGCTCGGCGTCCGCGGCCTTGATGATCAGCGCTGCCGGAAGCGCACCCAGTAGCGCCGCCGATCCGGCCTGGTCGACGCTGAAGCGGCCGGTCATCCAGGTTGCCGACTCGAGAGACGCCAATCTGTGGGTCGATCCGGTGGGGATCAGGACGGCATCGCCCGGGCCGAGCAGCACACGTGGTCCTCGACCGAGCGAAAGGCTGACCGACCCGCCTCTGATCAGGTGCACGAGAAGCTCACCTGCGTCGTGTCGGACGTGGGTCGGTCCGTCACCCTCGACGAGCACGGGCGATTCGCCTCGCAGGTGGATGTGGTCGAGAACGTCGGACAGCGCATCGACAGAGGAGTCGAGCCCGCTCCCGATCTGGAAATTCCGGCTCACCACGCCCTGACGCTACCGGCCCTGGTCCAGGTCGACGACAGCGCTGCGCAACGAGTTCGCGATCGGATCGACCGCCAAGACCGTGGAGCCGTGGAAGAGACATTTCCCGTCGGCGCGGCCTGACACGGCGCGGCCTGACCTGTCATGTCGCAGGACATCGGTGACGAATCTGTATCAGGACATCGGTGACACTTCGGTGGGTCTTGG
>JASLCW010000446.1 GCA_030151765.1 Marmoricola sp. | reverse complement strand
CCATCAGGCCCCCGCGCTCTTCATCGCGGTGCCGACGCTGTCGAGCAGTTCCGCCCAGGCCGCGACGAACTTGTCGACGCCCTCCTTGATGAGCAGGTCGATGACCTCGTCGTAGTCCACGCCGGCCGCGGCGACATCGGCCAGCACCTGCCGGGCCTCGTCGAGGTGCGGGTGGACCTGGTCGCCGCGGATGTCTCCGTGGTCGGCAACCGCGTCCATCGTCTTCTCCGGCATCGTGTTGACCGTGTCGGCGACGGCGAGATCGTCGACGTACATCGTGTCGCGGTAAGCCGGGTTCTTGACCCCGGTGGAGGCCCAGAGCGGACGCTGGATGTTGGCGCCGGCCGCGGCCAGCGCCTCCCAGCGGTCACCGCTGAAGAACCTCTCGAAGGCCTCGTACGCCGCCCGAGCGTTGGCCACGCCCGCCTTGCCGAGCAGGGCGTCGTGACCGCCGATCTCGCCGAGCCGCTTGTCGATCTCGGTGTCGACACGCGAAACGAAGAAGGAGGCGACCGAGTGGATCTCGGAGAGGTCGTGACCATTGCGCTGCGCGGCCTCGATGCCCTCGACATAGGCCTTCATGACCTCGCCGTACTGGCCCAGTCCGAAGATCAGCGTGACATTGACCGAGATGCCGGCGGCCAGGGTGTCGCGGATGGCCGCATAGCCCTCGACGGTCGCCGGGATCTTGATCATCAGATTGGGCCGGCCGACCTTGGCCCACAGCACCGCCGCCTGGGCCACTGTCGCCGCGGTGTCGTAGGCGAGGCCCGGTGCGACCTCGATGGAGACGCGGCCGTCGGTGTGACCGGTCGCGTCGAAGACCGGGCGGAAGATGTCGCAGGCATTGCGGACATCGGTCGTGGTGAGCTCCTCGACGACGGCGTCGAGATCGGCACCGGCACGGGTCAGCTCGGCGGTCTGGGCGTCGTACCGCTCGCCCTTGGCCAGCGCGGCCGCGAAGATGCTCGGATTGGAGGTCACCCCGACCACGTGGGAGTTCGCGATCAGGTCGGCCAGGTTGCCGGTCTCGATGCGATCGCGGGAGAGGTCGTCGAGCCAGATGGAGACTCCGGCGTCACTGAGTTGCTGGAGACGGTCAGTCATCGTTCCACTCCTTGAAGGTCGGTCGGAAGATCAGTCGCCAGCGGCGCGGATGCTGTCGCGCGCGGCATCGGCCACCGCGTCCGCGGTGATCCCGAACTCCCGGAAGAGCCGGGCGAAGTCGGCGGAGGCACCGTAGTGATCGAGCGAGACGATCCGGCCGGCGTCACCGACGATCTCCCGCCATCCCTGAGCGACGCCCGCCTCGACCGAGACGCGCGCCTTGACGGTTCCCGGCAGGACGCTCTGGCGATAGGCCTCGTCCTGCTCGTCGAACCACTCCCGACATGGCATCGACACTACGCGTGCCTTGATGCCGTCGGCAGCCAGCAGCGCGCGTGCCTCCACGGCCAGCTGCAGCTCCGAGCCGGTGCCGACGAGGATCACGTCGGGGTCACCGCCCTCGGCGTCGACCAGGACATAGCCACCGCGCTCGGCCTGCGAGGCCGCCGCCCAGGTGTCACCGGACTCGTCGGTGCCGCGGGGGAGCACCGGGACGTTCTGACGGGTCAGGATCAGCCCGGCCGGACGATCGGTGTTGCGGATGATCCGGGCCCAGGCCGCCACGGTCTCGTTGGCATCGGCCGGGCGGACGATGTCGAGCCCGGGGATCGCCCGGAGCGCGGCCAGGTGCTCGATCGGCTGGTGGGTGGGGCCGTCCTCGCCGAGGCCGATGGAGTCGTGCGTCCACACGTAGGTGACGGGCAGCTTCATCAGCGCCGCCAGGCGTACGGCGCCGCGCATGTAGTCCGAGAAGGTCAGGAAGGTGCCGCCGAAGACGCGGCTGCCACCGTGGAGCGTGATGCCGTTCATGATGGCGCCCATGGCGTGCTCGCGGATGCCGAAATGCAGCACCCGGCCGGTCAGCGGGTCACCCGTCCAGGTCGAGGTCGAACGCTCGGCCGGGATGAAAGAGGGGGCGCCCTCGATCGTGGTGTTGTTGGACTCGGCGAGGTCGGCGGATCCACCCCAGAGCTCGGGGATCGCCGCCGCCAGCGCCTG
Source organism: Marmoricola sp. (assembly GCA_030151765.1). Lineage (GTDB taxonomy): Bacteria > Actinomycetota > Actinomycetes > Propionibacteriales > Nocardioidaceae > Marmoricola. The sequence continues at coordinate 1,789 of JASLCW010000446.1, read as the reverse complement.
CAGCGTGTTGCCCGAGGCCTTGCGGGTGGCCATGCCCTTGGGGTCGGCCGGGAAGCTCGGCAGGTCGGCATCCCACCCGGCCGGGAGTTCGCGTGCCTCCAGCCGCTCGAGGAGCGCCGCGCCCTCGGGATGGGCGGTCCGCCACTTCTGGAAGCCCTCGTTCCAGGCGTCGCGGGCGGCGGTGCCGCGTTCGCGCAGCTGACGCGTGTGCGCGATGACCTCGTCCGGTACGGCGAAGCTCTCGTCGGGGTCGAGACCCATGACCTTCTTCGTGGCGGCGACCTCGTCCGCACCGAGGGCGGAGCCGTGCGACTTGCCGGTGTTCTGGGCATTCGGCGCCGGCCAGGCGATGATCGTGCGCAGCTGGATGAAACTGGGCTTGTCGGTCACCTGGCGGGCGGCCTCGATGGCGTCGTACAGGCCCTGGACGTCCTCGACGTACTCGGTGCCGCCGTTGGTCCAGTCCAGCTCCTGCACGTGCCAGCCGTAGGCGCGGTAGCGATCCGCCACGTTCTCGGTGAGCGCGATGTTGGTGTTGTCCTCGATCGAGATCTGGTTGTCGTCGTAGATCACCGTGAGGTTGCCGAGCGCCTGCGTGCCGGCCAGCGACGAGGCCTCCGCACTGACGCCTTCCTCGATGTCACCGTCGGAGGCGATCACGTAGACGTGGTGCTCGAAGGGTGACTCGTCCTCGGGCGTCGAGGGGTCGAGCAGGCCGCGCTGGTGGCGGGCGGCCATCGCCATGCCCACCGCGTTGGCGATGCCCTGGCCGAGCGGACCGGTGGTCGTCTCGACACCGGCCGTGTGCCCGTGCTCGGGGTGACCCGGCGTGAGGCTGCCCCAGGTGCGGAGCGCCTCGAGGTCGGACAGCTCGAGGCCCCAGCCGCCCAGGTAGAGCTGGTTGTAGAGCGTCAGGCTCGAGTGGCCGCAGGAGAGCACGAAGCGGTCGCGGTTGACCCACGCAGGGTCGGCGGGATCGTGTCTCATGACCTTCTGGAAGAGCAGATATGCCACCGGGGCAAGGCTCATGGCAGTGCCGGGATGGCCGTTGCCGACCTTCTGTACGGCGTCCATGGCCAGTGCGCGGGCGGTGTTCACAGCCCGGTCGTCGAGGTCGGTCCAGTCGAGGGTGCGCTTGGTCACTCGGGTCACGGTGCTGAGCCTACCGATGACGCGGATACACTCACGGAGGCCCCAAGGGCCGATCACCGGCGCGCGACTCCCCGCGCGCCCTTCCAACGCGACGAGCACTGAAGGCGACAGTTCATGGCCACGGTCGAGTCGGAGGTCGCCACCTCCGAGACAACGCAGCGCCCACGCCTGCGTGACGTCGTGGGCGCCTACGTCGGCCTCACGAAGCCGCGCGTGATCGAGCTGCTGCTGCTCACGACCGTGCCGGTCATGTTCTTCGCGCAGCGCGGCGTGCCCCCGCTGGGACTGGTCATCGCGACCGTCGTCGGCGGCACCCTCTCGGCGGGCAGCGCCAACGCGCTCAACTGCGTCTACGACCGCGACATCGACGAGCAGATGCGTCGTACCCGCCGGCGCGCACTGCCGCGCCACATCGTGTCTGCGCGCAATGCCCTCGTCTTCGGCCTGCTGCTGATGCTCGGCAGTACCCTGCTGCTCGGCTTCGCGGTCAACTGGCTCTCGTCGGGTCTCGCCCTGGCGGCCAGCGCCTTCTACCTCTTCGTCTACACGATGATCCTCAAGCGTCGTACCGCGCAGAACATCGTGTGGGGCGGCATCGCGGGTTGCTTCCCGACGATGATCGGCTGGACCGCGGTCA
>JASLCW010000472.1 GCA_030151765.1 Marmoricola sp. | reverse complement strand
GACGCCGATACCCTTGACCTTGGTAAGTTCTTCGATGATCTCGTCATTTGAGAGAGTGTCAATCGTATCAAAGCTCACGGTACCATCAATAATTTTGCTGGCGAGATCTTGTATATAGCCTGCTTTTGGGCGGCTCAGGCCGACCGCCCGAAGTGTTTCGACATCTTTCTCCAATATTTGTTCCGGTGAAGGGAAGGTGCCGCCAAACAGGTCCTTAAACCGGCCTTCAATTGTGCGCGCAGCCTTGACGCTCAGCTGCTGGGAGATGATACTGTCGATCAGCTCGTGGTAGTAATTAGTGTGTGGGGTAAAGTCTGGTGCAGGGTAAGTATCAATTAGTATCCGAAGAGTTGGATCATGTTGTGATAGATGGCCAAGCGCTTCTTTCATCTAAATATCGATCGGAGATGTTAGGCGTATATAGTTAATGTTATTTTTAGCCGCTACTCCTCCAAGCATGCGATCGACCAACGCTTTTCCTTGATCGCTTGCGATAGCGTCATGCGTTGGGAAGGCAAGTCGGGGTTTGACTGCGGCGAGAAAATCCATCGCTTCACCGATCTTCATCCACGGTGCTGTAGCGGGAATAGCGAGTACGTCGATAGGCTTATTAGGAATTTCAAACGAATCACCTGGATAGTAAACGAGCTCATTGATCAGTACGCCAATATTTTGTATGCGTGGAAGGCTTTCGTGGATGAGTGCATGAATACCGCCAAAGAATTGTAGACTGAACGGGCCAACGGTTATTGTTTTACCCGGCTGAACAGCTTGCTTATTTTCAGCTTCGAGCTGATCAATCACATCGGCCGGACCAAGCATGGTTGCCTGACTATTTCTATTGATGATACCTGTGATACGAGATTGATCGAAGTGATCTGGATGTTGGTGAGTGATGACAATCGCAACTACGTTGTCTGGAATTATGAAATCGTCTGAGAAACCACCAGGATCAACTACTAGCACCTTGCCATCTTTTTCCAGAGTGAAACACGCATGAGCGTACTTTGTCAGCTTCATATATCTATGATAGTCTTTGCCACCTACGAATGGCAAGACCGAGACCGGTGGCCACGAGACCAACTATACTGAATACAACGAATGCAGCGGGTATATTTTTGAAAATACCAGTATCGGGAGCGTTTGGACTTGTTACAGGGTCATTTTTGGGAGGACTCTGAGGTCTTGTGGGGTTGCTTGGTGGAGATTCTGGAGGAGGCAGAGTTGTGCTAGTGGTGTTTGATGTTTTTCTCATGGCAACGCCGCCTTCATATGAGACTGGTGGAGTAGCTTCGCCACTGGCAGTATTGTCAACCTTGCCACGTTGCATATCTTCTGCCGTGATGGTGTAGGTTGCTTCGGGGCAGTCGGCGGTTTCGCCTGGCCGCAACGTAGCGGCGCATACAGCGTCGTTGATGCCGAGTTTTTCATCGCTCATCGTTACATCATTCAGGGTTATATTGCCGGTGTTTTCGACGGTGAAGGTATAGACGATTTCATCGCCGGCGTCACCGACGGTGCCATTGTCGTTTGTGTCCGTTGGCTCCCCGGCGGTTTTTACAAGTTCAAATGAACCTGTCTGCACTATCTCGACTACAACTGTGTTGGAGTTGGCGTCAGGGACAGCCTCGCCATTGAGCTTTTTGCCGCCGACACTGGCGGTATTTTCTAAGTCGCTGCCATTATCTATATCGTCTTGGGTGACGGTGTACTTGGCTGTGCAAGTCATCTCTTGGTCAGGGTTTAGTCTGGTTTGCGGGCAAGATATGTCCGTGGCATGGTTGTCGGTGATGACGATATTGTCGATGGTGACATTTCCAGTATTTTTGACTGTAAAGGTGTAGCTGATTACCTCTCCAGCTGTTTTCACCTCAGTTTTATCAGCAGCTTTCGTAATAGTCAGCCGGGCATTTTCGGCGACGACCGGCGTGTTTACAGTATTGGAGCTACGGTTCACGCGCGCGGCACCTGGGGTATTTGGCGTGGCGCTGGCCTCGGCGATATTCTCGACCTCGCCGGCCGCTGCGTCGTCGGTAGTGATCGTATATGTGTAATCTGGGCAGTTCGTGCTTGTATTTGGTGCCAGGCTATCGGCGCATTTCACGTCACTGACGCCAAGTTTGCTATCGCTAATGGTGACATTGTTCAGCGTCACATTTCCTGTGTTCCGTACTGTAAAGCGATAGGTGATCTGATCGCCAGCGTCGCCAACCAGACCATTGCTGTTGGTATCAGCCGGGCTGCCGGCAGTTTTGGTGACGCTAAAGCCTGGGTGTTGCTCTACCTCGACAGCTACTTGGTTTGATGTAGTTGGCTCGATAGGCTCGGCACCTTCACCCGGAGGTGTGCCGGTGACTGAGGCAATATTGGTGAGATCAGCTCCGCGGTCGATGTCGGCTTGAGTGACGCCACGGGTGGCGGTACAGGTCATAGTTTCGGCGGGAGCTAGTGTAGTTTCAGGGCAAGAGATATTTTCAGCGTTTTGGTCGCTGATGGTGACATCTGTCAGGGTGACATTTCCAGTATTTTTGACTGTAAATGAGTAGTTGATGATTTGGCCGGCTGCGTCGGTACTGGTGCGGTCGCTTGATTTTGCGATCGAGAGCGCTGGCACACGATCGATAGTTATTCTGATGGTGTTTGACGTGGCGTTTACCGCTGTTCCATCTGGGGCGGTAGCTGAAGTGGTGGCGGTGTTGGTCACTTCACCATTGTCGATATCGGCTTGCGTGACGGTATGCTCAGCCGTGCAGGTCAGGGTAGCATTTGGTGCCAGCGGGCCGTTGTTTGGGCATGATACGCTCGGCACATTTGAATCACTCACCTGGACGTTCGATATCGTCACGTTGCCAATATTTCGGACACTAAAGGTATAGTCGATCACTTCTCCGACCGGAGGGATTGATGATTTGGTCGACGATTTTCGTATTTGAATGTTCGGCGATTGGGTGATGGGGATGCTGACGGTATTTGAAGAAGTGGCGGGCATCCGAGTACTGGAGCCATCTGGCGTACCAGTGACTGACGCAGTATTGTCTATGTTGTTTCCAGCATCCATATCGCCCTGGGTCACGAGGTAGCTGGCTGTACAATCCATTTCTTCGTTCTGCGCCAGGGTCGTCTCGGGGCAAGACAAGTCACTTACTTTGCGGTCAGTCACGCTGATGTTGTTTATCGTCGTGTTGCCCGTATTTTTGACGGTAAATGTATAGTTGATCTGCTGTCCAGCTGCCGTCGCTGCTGTAGTGCTCGTTCCTTTTGTAATGGTAAGTTGCGGCATCGCTGCAAGTTTCAATGTGCCAGTGGTTGTATCGTTGTCGGTATTGAAGTCGTCGTTTGCAGGATCACTGTCATTGTCCGGTGTGTCGCGGCCAAGTGCTAGCTGAACGGTATAGTCGCCTGGTGCTGTTGGGGCGTTGACGATGATAGGAAAGGTAAAGCTCTGCGAGCCGCCAGCTTCATCCGGGCCGGCTGAGCCAGCCAGTGGTGTTGGGTCGAGCTCACAGGTCACGACAGTGTTACCACTATTTGCTGAACAGTTTGCAGGCAATGTGCCCGCCGTCCAGCCGTCTGGTAGAGTCGCACTAACGGTGAAGCCATCGTCGTCTTTGGTCGAGCCCGGCCCGTAATTTGTCGCAGTGAGCGTGGCGTTTTGTTGTTGGCCATACGCGGTATAGCTGCTTGAAGGTGCAGTAAAACTAACGCCAATGTCTGGCCGGCCTTGGACGGTTAGCGTACAGGAGTCATCTTGCTCGTTGGTGAGTGTCATGCCCGATTGGCAATTGCCGCTTGTCACATAGGTATTACTAGCGACAGTGCTTGGCCGCTTGCTAATTGATGCGCCGTAGCTATCACCTGGAGTGACATATATTTCACTACCATCTTGGAACGTATCAACATTATCACTCGCAGCAGCATAGGGGGTGCGATCGGTGCCGGACCATTCGTTGGCGTTTAGCACTTCCCCTGATTGGGTGAGATCTACTTGCCAGCCCGAGCTTCCGCGTGTCCTATCCCAGCTAAAATTATCAAAGGCAAGAATGGCCGACATTCGCGCTTGTTGAATAGTGCTGCAATAGACATTAATGCCATCATAGCCCGCGCCGCCTAACTGTACGGCATAACCAGATACGATCGTTGAGGCGTTCGTTGCACTACAGAACGGACCACGAAAATTATGCGTGCCATTACTTTCACGATTACCGGCATCAACAGTAGTTGCTGTACCAGCGGTATCGACTTGTACCCAGTCGTTAGCGTCGAGGGTGAGCGGACGGCAAACCAAGCGAACAGCGGATACCCACGGTGCTTGTCCGCCGACACTACGATCCCAGCCTCCAAGTTGATGTATGACGGTACCAGCTGGGCAGTAACGATCTTGTGAAACACCCGGTTCGGAATAGGCTCGCCCATCGACATCAGGAGTGCCATCAGCATTGCGACTCACCGTTGAAGCGGTAGTGCCATCAGTCACGATTGATTCACAGTAAAGGCTAAGCTGGGATGTCATGCCGCGCGTTGAGCTTGCTGAGGCACTCATCGACTTATCGACGTGGCGCACCCCACGGAGTACAGTACCGCTAGGACAAGCGGTGACGGCAGTTTGGTTTTTATTACTGCCGATCAGTCCGGTTGCCGTACCGTTTGTCACGCCAATGCCTGGTGCGGCCGAAGCGATCGATATACCGATACTGCCAAGGAGCAGAGCTGTGCTCGCTATGAGAGCGTGAACAGCTAGTGAACTATTCCGCAGCCGTACTACTCCTCGCTGTAATTTACTCGTACCCTTCACGTATTTATTTCTCCGTAGCGTAGATGCTTATGATTGCACTGAATGTAATTATAGCATTGATGTATAATAATCTCATATTTTTATTTTCATTCTGCCTATGCTAAGATAAAAACATAAGTATAGTTGCTGTACAATTACAATAACAGCATATATAAATAATAGGAGAAAAACTGTCGTGGAAACATGCTTAGCAGAAACCGGAATGAATATATATCTCATCGCTGCGGTCGCTATGTTTGCCATTATTGGCGGAGGAGCAATGTTATATAAGCCACTTCGCAAGAAGTTAGGCCTTTTTGCATTCGTCTTTAGCGCTGCCTGCACGTTTTCATATGCTACCCCTGCTTTTGCAGCTGCGGCTGATGACTGTACCGACAAAGTCAGCCAAACGCCAGGTGCTACGCCAGCACCTGCTAATCCCGAACCAGAAACCCCTGAGTGTGTACCATCTGATACCGTCACCTGTGGTGACTCTCGAGTAAGGTCTGACGGCCAGGGTCGTATCGTAGCATGCAACGCAGATAGCAACGAGGTGGGTTCATGGACCAATCGGATATACCACTGGGATACTGCTCAGTCTGAAAATGTCGACATAGATCCCGACACTCCGGGTGTCCAACATACCCTTGATAAGCCCGATCAAGGTTTTCGGGCAGTGTATGATCCAGATTCTGAAAACCTAACTGTTACTATCACCGATGCCAGCCTTTATCCAGCCCCACCGGCTACGTGTGGCCCATGTGATGAGTCTCAGGCGCCACTACTACTTGTAGCTAGTTGGATAGATAGAAACAATAGCTTTGGAAATTACAATGTGATGAGTGATGGATGTGGCTCCTATGGTGGGGGCATCACCTAAGACGATAGAGCGAGAGATTAACCTATCGGCTACTATCAAACCATTTCGTGTATGACTGCCTGGCTTTGACAATCTTTGGCTCGATCACGATAGAACAGTAGGGGTTGGCAGGGTTGTTCGCATAGTAATCTTGGTGGCTGATCTCAGCTGGGTAAAATGTTTCGAGCGGAGTAAGCTCGGTCACAATGCCTTCGCCCCAGTGGGCTTTGGCGCGCTCTATTGCGGCTTCAAAATCAGCCTTTTGTTCGCTGCCCGAGTAAAACATCGCGCTGCGATACTGGGGGCCGACATCATTGCCTTGCCGGTTGAGTGTGGTCGGATCGTGGATCAAGAAAAACAGGTCGAGGATGACTTCTTTTGGGATGATAGTTTCATCAAACGTAATTTCCTGACTCTCGGCATGGCCAGTGGTACCAGTTGCCACCTTGTAATAGTCTGCATCCTCAGCCGTACCTCCAGCGTAGCCGGTGACAGATTTCTCCACGCCCTTAAGCTGCCGATACACGGCATCCAAGCACCAAAAACATCCGCCCGCCAGTACATAAGTCGTCATATATCTAGTATACGCGTATAATATACCTCATGAAAATGATTCCAAAACACACGCTAGACTTTATTGATTCATGGCTAGAACTGACAACAATGTGGGAGGAAACAACTGGCCTAGCTGTTTCAATTATGCATAAAGGCAAGCTTGTTTTTGATAAGACTTACGGTATGGCAAATGTTGAAGAGAAAATACCACTTACGAAGGATTACTTATATCGTGTTGCATCGCAGTCAAAAGTGTTTACGGCGACAGCTGTTATGCAACTGCAAGAGAAGGGAAAGCTGCGCATCGATGATCTGGCTATAACGTATCTACCGTGGCTAAAAAATCATAAAGATGAACGCTGGAAAACTGTTACAATCCGTCAACTTTTGAGTCATAGCGCTGGTGTAATGCGCGACGGAGAATCGTCTGGGTTTTGGTCGCTGCAGGCTCCATTTTTAAATGAGAGCGAGTTAAAGAAAGAAATCCTTGCGTCAGATCTCGTGCTTGAGCCAAATACTAAGTTGAAGTATTCGAACATAGGTTACGGCATCTTAGGCATGATCATTCAGCAGGTGAGCGGCAAATCATACGGGGAATATGTTAAGAAGCATATTATCGATGAGCTTGGACTAAGCTCGACAGCACCGGATATCGACAAAGACTTAAAAATGGCTACTGGCTACAGTAGACGAAATCTTGAGCGCAAGCGATTCGCTTTTTCGCAAGTTGCCACAAATGCACTTGCTCCTGCTACAGGATTTTGTTCAAAACCTTCAGATTTATGTGTATTTTTTAACGCACTCAAAATCGGCTCTGGTAAATTGCTCAGTGATACTTCCAAGCGTGAAATGCAGCGCAAGCAGTGGGATATTGCGAAAGAAGATGACTCATATGGTCTAGGTATGGATATCGGTGAACGATCTGGGCATCGGCTGGTTGGCCATTCAGGAGGGTTTCCAGGGTTTGGTAGCTGGACATGGCTTGATGGTGAAAATGATGTGGTTGTTTCTGTAGTTGTTACTGAGCACGGCACTTGGACAGGGCCAATAATTTCAAGCATATTTGCTATTTTTAGTGAGTTTGGCGATGAGCCACCAAAGGTAGAGCTCATGAAATATGAAGGCCGATTTGCAGGTCTTCACGGTGCGGTCGAAATAGTCGCGCATGCAGGTGGACTGAGGAGAATTTACCCAAATGGCTGGTGGCCGATGGATGAAGTGGATAAGCTTAGGATTGTTACCAAGACTACTCTTGAGCTGTATGACACGAGTGGTTTTGACGGTGAGGGTGAAAAGGTAGTATTTCAATTCAATACTGATGGCTCACCAAAGTCTATTGCAATCAGCGGGGATGAACTTCCAGTTTCAGATGATGCTAACTTGAAGCCATGGTGGTAGAAAATTTTCAGCAGTTGCTTTACCAAAAAGGTGAAGAACTCTATCGCACCATGCCGTGGCGTGAAGATACTCGGGCCTATTATGTGTTGGTGAGTGAGCTAATGTTGCAGCAGACGCAGGTTTCTAGGGTGATACCGAAGTTTGAGGCGTTTATCGAGAGATTTCCCGATGAAAAGAGTTTGGCGAATGCAAGCTTGGCGGATGTACTGAAGCTCTGGCAAGGGCTTGGCTACAATCGTAGGGCGAAATTTCTGCATGAAGCGGCAAAGTCGGTTGTGGAGCTCGGTGCATTTCCGGATACCTTTTCTGAGCTCGTGAAGCTACCTGGTGTGGGCAAAAATACCGCTGGAGCAATCTTGGCGTATAGCTTCAACCAGGCAAGTATCTTTGTGGAAACAAATATTCGTACTGTTTACATCCACCATTTCTTTAACGATCAATTTGACGTAGATGATAAGCAAATCATCGTATTGCTTGAGCAAACGATCGACCGTGAGCACGCACGTGAGTTTTATTGGGCGCTGATGGACTATGGCTCATGGCTGAAGGCAAATGGCGTGCGTAATATTTCCGCGAGCAAGCATTACAAAAAACAATCGCCGCTGAAAGGTAGTCTACGTGAAATGCGCGGTAATATTTTAAAGGTGCTTAGTCAGGCTTCAAATGATGACTTGCGGTTGCTCAAGAATGATGAACGATTCATGCAAGCATTAGATGGTCTGGAGCGCGATGGTCTCGTTGTGATTCGTAAGGGTGAGGTGTATTTAGCTAAATAGCCAGTCGAGTAACGAGATGGTACAATAAAACAGATATGAAGCGGAAAATTACTCTTCTTGGTTTCGGGCTTGTTATTGCAGTTAGTGCAATGATGTTTGGTCCTGGAAAAGCAGGTGCAGTTGAGGTAATAACCGATGACCAGATCGCTGCTGTGAAATCACGCTGTACTGAGGTGCAGGCAACACTCAACCGTCTAGAGGCAAACGATAAATTACTTAGGCATAATTTGGGTAGTATTTTCCTGATCTTGTCGGACAAGCTGATGGCTCCACTTAATCAACGTATTGCCTCCAATCAGCTTGATGGCTCGGGGTTGCTGGCTATTACCGCAAGCTACACGAAAGCGTACAAAGGAGATCCAGCGAGTGATTTTCACACCGCATACGGAAAGTACGAAGATAGCTTACTTGCGGCAATGCGTATTGATTGTGTGAAGCAGCCTACTACCTTTATCGATGCACTTGATGAGGCGCGAGAAAATAGGCTTAAGCTTCACGAGGCAACGGATCGTCTTATGAAACTCGCAGAGGAATACAAGAAGTCATTTGATGCGTTTCGTGCTAGCCAGACAGAACAGAAACAGGATACTGAGGGGGTCAAAGAATAGCTATGGAAGAGTCAGAACAATCACTCATAGCGCAGGCAAAAGATCACAAGCTACTGTTCATGATAATTGGAAGTATTACTATATCTTTGATTTTAGTGATGGTTGCATTGGCGCTCTACTATAGTACTGGCGCTTCGCAGCTTGACTTAAGTCGTCCGGGTTATTCAAAG
>JASLCW010000426.1 GCA_030151765.1 Marmoricola sp. | reverse complement strand
GGCGGCGCGGACGCTCCGGCCCCGCAGTTCAAGCAGGACATCAAGAAGGTCGGTGTCGTGGGCACCGGCACCATGGCCACCGGCATCGTGCAGGTCTTCGCCCAGGCCGGGTACGACGTCGTCTTCGTCGGTCGTGGTGACGAGAAGGTCGCCTCGGTGATCGCAAGCATCGACAAGGGTCTCTCCCGTCTCGTCGAGAAGGGCAAGCTCGACGAGGGCGCCAAGGACGCCGTCCTGGGCCGGGTCACCGCGGCCACCGAGCGCGAGGCTCTCGGCGATGTCGACATCGTGGTCGAGGCGATCGCCGAGGACCTCGACATCAAGCTCCAGCTCTTCGCCGACCTCGACCGGATCTGCAAGCCGGGTGCGATCCTGGCCACGACGACCTCCTCGATGCCGATCACCCGCCTGGGCGATTCGGTGTCACGGCCCGAGTCGGTCATCGGCATGCACTTCTTCAACCCGGCGACCGTCATGAAGCTGGTCGAGGTGGTCACCACCGAGGCGACCGCGACCGATGTCAACGAGACCGTGCTGGCCCTCTGCGCCAACATCAAGAAGGTCGCGGTCTCGTGCGGCGACCGCTCCGGCTTCATCGTGAACTGCCTGCTCTTCCCGTACCTCAACGACGCGGTGAAGCTGCACGAGTCCGGTGTCGAGATCGAGGTCGTCGACGCGGCGATCAAGGAGACGGCGGGCTTCCCGATGGGTCCCTTCGCCCTTCTCGACGTGGTCGGCAACGATGTCTCGCTGGCCATCCAGCAGGAGCTCTTCGCCGAGTTCAAGGAGCCCGGCTTCGCCCCGGCGGCGCTGCTCGAGAAGGTCGTCGCGGACGGCAATCTCGGCCGCAAGACCGGTGCCGGCTTCCACGACTACTCGTGATCCGCTGACCGTGGCCCGCGTGTCATGATGCGGGCCATGGTCACTCACGATTCGGCGGCGCGATGAACTCCTCGCGACTGGAGGCCTTCTCAGACGGCGTCATGGCCGTGATCATCACGATCATGGTGCTGGAGCTGAAGGTGCCGGACGGGCATGACTGGAGCGCCCTGCACGGCACCGGGATCAGCTTCCTGACCTATCTGCTGAGCTTCGTGTACGTCGGCATCTACTGGAACAACCACCATCACATGTTCCAGGTGGTCGAACGCACCGACGGCCTGGTGCTGTGGGCCAATCTGCACCTGCTCTTCTGGCTCTCGCTCTTCCCGTTCTCCACCGCGTGGCTGGACGAGTCGAAGGTGGCCGAGGCGCCAGCGGTGATCTACTGCGCGAATCTGCTGGCGGCGGCCATCGCCTACTACCTGCTGCAGGTCGCCATCTTCCGGGCACCCGACGGGGGCCGTCTGCGCGATGCCCTCGGAACGGACTGGAAGGGCAAGCTCTCGCCGCTGCTCTACCTGATCGGTATCGCGCTCGCCTTCGTCTCCCCGAAGCTGGCGCTGGTGCCGATGGTCATCGTGGCGCTCGTCTGGCTGGTGCCGGACCGACGGATGGAGAGATACCTCGAAGGCCACCCCGCGGATTCCTCCGCGGAGTGACCTTCCCGGACTTGGGGATCGGGTCAGCACTTCCGGTACGGCGCCATCACCGCTCGACCTCCTCGGTGAGATCGGGCCGCAACACCAGGATGACGCCCAGCACGGTGTAGCCGAGCAACAAGTGGAGGGCGCCGACCTTGTCGGCGACGTCGTGGCCGAGCGCACCCATGAGCGGCACGGTGACCGGCGCCCACGTCTCGGCGAGCAGCGACCAGAGCCGGGCCGGGCCGCGCCATCGGCCGGCGACGGCGACCTTGATGCCGATGAAGAACATGCCGAGCATCGACATCGGCCAGAACATGTCGATCGAGTGCATCCACACGGCGTCGCGCTGGCTGGCCACGAGCGCGTGCAGGACGCTCCAGACCATCGCGAGGCTCAGCAGGACCCGCTCGACCTGCAACAAGCGACGAGAGATCGGCTTCACCCCGGTCGCCCTGGTCCGGATCTGGACGTGCAGGAGCGCGAAGACGCCGAGTTGGAAGAGCAGGCCGGTGAGATCGGTCGCCTTGATCTCGCTGTCCTTGGTCGGCTCGAAACCGTAGAGGAGGTTGGCGGTGGCCCAGGCGATCGTGCCGCCGGCCAGGGCGAGGCCCGCGAGGCGGGTCTTGCGGAGGTCGCCGGTCGAGACGGTCGCGACGACATCGGTACGGGCAGGGGCTGGGGTGGAGGAGAGTTTCGTCATGCCGCAGACCATTCCGGCCGGGCGACCCAGGCCGTCAGGGCCGGCCGTCCTCATTGCGGTCCTCTTCCGAGTCCCAGACGATTCGGGACTCCTGTTCCAGGGACATCGGGACTCCGGCTGCGGCAGGCTTGCCGGGTGCCCGAGCAGAATCTCATCTCCCCGCCCGTACGGCGCGGTCTGGCCCGGACCATGCTGCTCGCCACCCTGGCGATCGCCGCGGTCAGCGAGATCCTCGGCCTCGCCGTGCCCGATGCCCACCGGCGGTCACTGGACCTCATGACGGCGTGGCCGGACCTCGTCGCCGCCATCGCCGCCGCTGGGGCCGGCGCCGCCATCCTGCTCCGACGAGCGCATCCGGTCGGCTGGGTGCTGGCCGGCTTCGGGCTCTGGTGGGTGCTCGACGTGGCTGCGGCTTCGTGGCTGGCGTGGGCGACGATGACCTCGCCGG
>JASLCW010000401.1 GCA_030151765.1 Marmoricola sp. | reverse complement strand
GACAGGATTTGAACCTGCGGCCTCCTCGTCCCGAACGAGGCGCGCTACCAAGCTGCGCCACAGCCCGAAGCCGAGTGAATGCTACCGGAGCACCCGGCGGTCTCACGAATCGGGGGCGGAGGAGGGTGCCGGGGTGAGAGTCAGGAGGGTGGCCTCGGGGCGACAGCAGAACCGGAGGGGCACGTACGGCGAGGTCCCGGCGCCGGCGGAGACGTGCAGCCAGCTGCTGCGGGGATCGCCGGGTGAGGACTGCGCGGGGTGCCGGTGCAGCCCCTTCGCCCGGGCCGGCTCGAGATCGCAGTTGGTGACCAGGGCGCCGGCGAAGGGCAGGCACAACTGCCCTCCGTGCGTGTGGCCGGCCATGATCAGCTCGTAGCCGTCGTCGGCGTACTGGTCGAGCACCCGCAGGTAGGGCGCATGGGTGACGCCGATCCGCAGGTCCGCATCGGCGGGGGCGCGACCGGCGATGCCGTCGAGGTCGTCGTACTCGAGGTGCGGGTCGTCGACGCCCGCGAAGGCGAGGTCGAGGCCCGCGACGCTGACGCGGTCGAGCCGATTGCCCAGATAGCGCCAACCCCGGCCGAGAAAGGCCTCGGCCAGGTCGCCGTACGGGAGTGGCGGATTGCTGGTGGCCCGGCGGCCGTCGTCCGGAAGCAGGTAGCGGACCGGATTGCGGGGGCTGGGTGCGAAGTAGTCATTGGAGCCGAAGACGAAGACACCGGGTACGTCGAGCAACGGATCCAGCGATTCTAGGAGGGCCGGCACCACCCCCGGGTGGGCCATGTTGTCGCCGGTGTTGATCACCAGGTCGGGCTCCAGCGCGGCCAGCGAGCGCAGCCAACGCTGCTTCTTGGCCTGCCCGGGCGTCATGTGCAGATCGGTGAGGTGAAGCACCCGGAGCGAGGGTCGTCCGGGCGGCAGCACCGGCGCGGTCACCTCACGCAGGGTGAAGGCCCGCACCTCGTAGCCCGCGGCATAGCCGAGTCCGGCCACACCGCCCACGACACCGAGGGCGGCGGTACGACGAACAAACCGGGCGAGGTCCACACCATCAGGCTGCCACAATGGACCTATGAGCGAGCGCAGCGAGCGAACAATCAGGCACAGCGTCCGGCGCCCATGTCCGCCTGCAGCGAAACGAGGACGGGCATGAGTGCGCTCAAGGACCGGCTCCGTACCGACCTGACCACCGCCATGAAGGCGCGCGATCAGATCCGTGCCGGTGCCCTGCGGATGGTGCTCACCGCGATCACCAATGCCGAGGTGGCCGGCAAGGAGGCCCGCCAGCTGACCGACGAGCAGGTGCTCGACGTGCTGACCACCGAGGCCAAGAAGCGCCGCGAGGCCGCGGTCGCCTTCGCCGACGGAGGCCGCGAGGAGAAGGCTGCGCAGGAGCGCGCCGAGCTCGAGGTGATCATGGGCTACCTGCCCGAGCAACTGGACGAGCAGGCCATCGCGGAGCTGGTGCGCCAGGCGATCGAGCAGGTCGGCGCCGCCGGCGAGGGCATGCGTGCGATGGGCAAGGTCATGGGCGTGCTCCAGCCCCGGGTCAAGGGCCGGGCCGACGGCGCCGTCGTCGCCGCCGAGGTGAAGCGTCAGCTGGCCTGAACCGCGCGAGCCGGGTGCACGCGGCGGAGCGTGCTCGGCCAGGCCGAGGGGTTCGGCTCAGTGGTTCCCGTTGCCATGTCCGTGGCCGTGACCGTTGCCGTTCCCATTGCCCTGGCCGCCGCCATTGCCCTTGTTGCCGTGCTTCCCGTGCTTGCCCTTGTTCGGTTTGGGTGCGGAGAAGCCCTGGTGGCCGGTTGAGGTGTAGATGTACACGGTCTGGTTGTCGACGCCGAGGCTGACGCCGGCGACGGTCCCGCTGGCATAGGAGCCGTCGACCAGGCCGGCGAGCTGCGGGGTGAATCCGGCGGCCCTGATCGCGGTCTGGGCGGCACTGACCGACTGGCCGTTCACCGACGGCACGCCGGCCTGGCTCGGTGGTCCGGGCGGGGCCACGAAGGAGACCGAGGGGATCAGGTTCTCGATGGCGCGCATCGCGTCCGCCCAGATCGGTCCGGCCACGGTCGAACCGTGCGCCGTACCCCGGTAGTAGCCGCCGATCGGGATGTCGTTGAGCGTCTTGGGCTTCCCGTCCGCGGTCACGCCGGCGACGACGGCGGAGGTCGATACGGTGGGCGTGTAGCCGTTGAACCACACCGCCTTGTTGGATGACGACGTGCCGGTCTTGCCGGCCGAGGGCTTGTTGAGCCGGAGTCCGCTGCCGAAGCCGCCGGGCGACATCACCCCGGAGAGAATCTGGTTGACCTGGTCGGCGACGCCCTGGTCGACGACCCGCCCGCACGACTTGGGGTACTGCTTGAAGACCTTGCCGGAGGCGTTGTAGATCGCGGTCACCGGGCGCGGCGCGCAGAAGATGCCGCGGGCCGGCATGGTGGCGTAGGCGGCCGCCATCTCCAGCGGGTTCGCATCGGCGACGCCCAGCGTGAAGGAGGGCAGCAGCTCGTGTGACGGGTCGGTGAGGGTGACGCCCATCTTCTTGGCCAGCTGGAAGGGCATGCACACGCCGGTCTGGCGCTCGAGCTGCGCGAAGTAGGTGTTCACCGACTGCTGCATGCCCGTGAACATCGTCAT
The DNA here is from genome assembly GCA_030151765.1 of Marmoricola sp. Taxonomy (GTDB): domain Bacteria; phylum Actinomycetota; class Actinomycetes; order Propionibacteriales; family Nocardioidaceae; genus Marmoricola. The sequence continues at coordinate 6,233 of JASLCW010000401.1, read as the reverse complement.
CGTGCCGGAGCTGGTGGAGTTGTTGACCGTCCACGGCGTGTAGCTGGTGTACATGCCATTGCAGACCCGAAACTCCGACTGCGGGATGTCCACCTTGGGCGGCGAGTAGAAGGAGGTCGACGGCGGCAGCCCCTGAGTCAGCGCGGAGGCGAGGGTGAAGAGCTTGAAGGTCGAGCCGGGCTGGAAGCCGGCCGCGTCGCCGTACGCCGGGTCGACCGCGAAGTTGAGGAAGGTCTGACCCTTCTTGGTGTCGCGGCCCATCGGCCGGGACTGCGCCAGTCCGAGCACATTGCCGGTGCCCGGCTGCACCATCGCCAGTGCGCCGACGGCGAGATCGGTCGGGAAGACCGCGCGGTGCACGGCGGAGTTCGCGGCCGTCTGGAATGCCGGGCGGAGTGTGGTCTTGATCGTCAGGCCGCCCTGGTTGATCAGCTGCTCGCGGTCCGCGACCGTCTTGCCGAGCGCCGGGTCGGCGGTGAGATAGCGGTAGACGTAGGAGCAGAAGAAGGCCGCCTGGGACTGCACGCAGCCGTTGGGATTGCCCTTGATCTTGAGGCCGAGCGGCTTCTTCATCAGGCTGTCGGCCTGGCTCGTCGGGATCACCTTGAGCTGGGCCATCCGGGCCAGCACGACATTGCGACGGGCCTTGGCGCGGTCGGCGTAGTTGGTCGGGTCGTAGCCGACCGGGTTCTTCACGAGACCGGCGAGCGTGGCCGCCTGCACCGTGCTCAGCTTGTTGGCCGGCACGCTGAAGTAGTGCTCGGCGGCGGACTCGATGCCGTAGGCGCCGTCGCCGAAGTAGGCGATGTTGAGGTAGCGGTTGAGGATCCAGTCCTTGGAGTAGTGCTGCTCGAGCGCGATCGCGCGCCGCAACTCCTGGATCTTGCGCTCGTAGGTGTCCGCGGTCGCCGCCTTGCGCTCGGCCGCCGTACGGGCCTGGTCGACGGCCGTCATCTTGGCGAGCTGCTGGGTGATCGACGAGCCACCCTGGGTGGCGCCGCTGTCGGTCTGATTGGTGAGGAAGGCGCGCAGGGTTCCCTTGAGGTCGAGCGCGCCGTGCTCGTAGAAGCGGTAGTCCTCGATCGCCAGGATCGCGTGCTGCATGATCGGCGCGATCTGGTCGAGGGAGACGTCGACCCGGTTCTGGTCGAAGAAGGTGGCGATGGTCTTGCCGTCGGAGCCGACGATGCGGGTGCGCTGGGCCAGCGGCATCGTCGGGAAGTCGAGGGGCAGGTTCTCCAGCGACTTCTCCGCCGTGTGGGCGCCGTAACTGATGGCCGCGACCACGGGGATCGCCAGGCCGGCGGTGAGCACGCCCATCACCGCCGCGACCGCGATCAGCACGCCGATGTGGGACGCGGCGGTGTTGAAGCCCAGCTTGTTCCGACCCGCCATGGGCACATCGTACGGGGGAGCCACGACAGTCCTGCGGAGCCCGCCTGACCTGCGTGGATGAGGGGGCCGCACGTGACAGGGGACACATCCGGGTCCCCCTCGTCTAGTCCGAAGTGACTATTCGAGTCCATACCGCCGTACCTGTTTCGAAACCTCACAACGTTCTTAAGGTGTCATTCAGGTTGGCAACAAGGAACATCGGACTGATCGGGCAGGACGGCGTTCATCTTCGACGTGGAGGTCGAAACATGAGCTGGAACGATCAGTGGACGGCGGTGGCCCTGTGCCGCCGCTCCGCACCGGACGAGTTGTTCGTGAAGGGCGCGGAGCAGCACAAGGCCAAGCAGGTGTGCGCGAGCTGCCCGGTGCGGACGGAATGTCTCGCCGAGGCCCTCGACAACCGGATCGAGTGGGGCGTCTGGGGTGGCCTCACCGAGCGCGAGCGCCGCGCCGTACTCCGCAAGCGCCCCCAGGTGACGTCCTGGGCCGAGCTGCTCGAGACCGCGCGGGAGAACCACGAGCGCGGCGAGGTCAGCGCTCTCGCCTGACGGTTGACAGGTTTCCCATGTCCACATGGGAAAGCCTCACATCACACGGGATGCATCACGTGTGATCCACCGGTTCTGATGGATCACATGGGAAACCTGGGACCGGCTACTGCCCGGTGAGCAGGCTCCCGATCTGACGCAGGCCGTCGAGGTCGTGTACGTCGGTGGCCATGGCCGGTACGACGGCGATCGCGACCTCGGGGTGTCCCGTGGCGAACTTGCGATGCAATTCCTGTTCGCGCGCGACGATCCGCTTGCGGTCCGAGTGCAGTCGGAGCAGGCCCGCGGTGAAGGGATCCGTGTCCCGGACCTTCTCGGCACCGGCCTCGGCGGCGGCCGCGGTCAGCTCGGGACCGGGATCGACGCTGGCGCGGTTGAGCACCATGCCCGCGAGCGGCATCCTCTCGGCACCGAGCCGTTCCACGAAGTACGCCGCCTCGCGGAGCGCGTCGGGCTCGGGAGCGGACACCACGAGGAAGGCGGTGCCAGGGGCCTGCAGGAGTTCGAAGGTCGCCTGCGCTCGCGCACGGAAGCCGCCGAAGAGGGTGTCGAAGGCGGCTACGAAGGCCTGCATGTCGCCCAGCACCTGGGCGCCGATGATCGTGGTGATCGCCTTGGTGACCAGGCCGAAGCCGGCGGTCATCAGCTTGGCGGGCCCCTTCGCCGGCGCCAGCAACAGCCGCATGAAGCGCCCGTCGAGGAAGCTCGAGAGCCGCTCTGGCGCGTCGAGGAAGTCGAGCGCGTTCCGCGAGGGTGGGGTGTCGACGACGATCAGGTCCCAGCGGCCGGTCTTCTGCGCGTCCTTGTCGAGCTGGCCGAGCTTCTCCATCGCCATGTATTCCTGCGTGCCCGCGAACGAGCTGGAAACCGCGATGTAGAAGGGGTTGTTGAGGATCTGCTGGGCCTTCTCCGGGCTGGCCTGGCTGAGCACGACCTCGTCGAAGGTGCGCTTCATGTCGAGCATCATCGCGTCGAGCGAACCCTCGCCGGCGACATCCGGAACCGGCCGCGGGGTGTTGTCGAGCTCGTCGATGCCCATCGACTGCGCGAGTCGCCTCGCCGGATCGATGGTGAGGACGACGACCTTGCGACCGCGTTCGGCCGCCCGCAGGGCGAGGGCCGCCGAGGTGGTCGTCTTGCCGACGCCGCCGGCGCCGCAGCAGACGATGATCCGGGTGCTGCGGTCCTCGAGCAGCGCGTCCACGTCGAGGGTGTTCCGGTCCTGCCCGGTGGCGGCCAGCGGGCCGCGGCGACTCGTGGTCGAGGCCATCAGACGACGCCTCCTTCACGCAGCTGGGCGGCGAGTTCGTAGAGACCGGAGAGATCGGCACCGCCCGGCAGCCGGTCCAGCTCGTACGCCGGGACGTCCTGCTCGGCCAGCAGTGACCGTTGTGAGTCCTCGAGCTGACGTCGCTGGGCGTGGTCGTGCCCCTCGGCGATCAGCTCGTCGACGATCGCCTGGTCCGAGGACAGCCCGGCGGCCTTGAGGCCGGCGCGCAGTGCCTTCGTGTCCACCGTGCCGTCGAGCAGCGAACGCCGGTCGGCGTCGTCGAGATCCTGCGGGCGCACCATGTTGACGATCACGCCGCCCACAGGCAGATGCGCCTCGCGCAACTCGGCGATGCCGTCGATGGTCTCCTGCACGGGCATCTCCTCGAGGACGGTGACCAGGTGCACCGCCGTACGAGGCGAGCGCAACAGGGTCGTCACCGTGTCGGCCTGGGCCTTGATCGGCCCCATGCGCGCCAGGCCCGCCAATTCGCTGTTGACGTTGAGGAATTGGGCGATCCGGCCCGTCGGGGGTGCGTCGAGGACGATCGCGTCGTAGCTGCGCGCGCCCTTGTTGCGGGAGTTGCGGTGTGCGGCCTCGTAGACCTTCCCCGTCAGCAGCACGTCCCGTACGCCGGGCGCGATGGTCGTCGCGAACTCGATGACGCCGAAGCGGTCGAGCGCCTTGCCGGCTCGTCCGAGCCGGTAGTACATCGCGAGGTATTCCATCAGCGCCGACTCGGGATCGATGGCGAGCGCGTAGACATCGCCGTGCCCCCGCTCGGTGCCGCGGGCGATCAGGCGCTCTTCGTAGGGGAGCGGGGCGACGTCGAAGAGCTGGGCGATCCCCTGCCGCCCCTCGACCTCGCAGAGCAGCACGGTCTTGCCGGAGGCGGCGAGCGCGAGCGCGAGGCTCGCGGCCACGGTCGACTTGCCGGTGCCGCCCTTGCCGGTGACGATGTGCAGCAGCTTGTCGGCGAAGGCTGCCTCCGAAGTCATGGGGGGCAGCATATTGCGTGTCGGCGCCGGCTCACTGTGGTGCGCGCGACACCGTTCGGTGAATACGCGGGCGCCCGCGTACGTTGTCCTCGTTGTGACAGCTCACCTGCCGCGCACCCGCGCGCCCGAACTCGCCGGCCGCGGCTGGCTGAACACCGACGGCCCGCTGCGGCTCCGGGACCTGCGGGGCCGCTTCGTCCTGCTGGACTTCTGGACCTTCTGCTGCATCAACTGCCTGCACGTGATCGACGAGTTGCGGCCGGTCGAAGATGCGCATCACGACGAGCTCGTCGTGATCGGCGTGCACAGCCCGAAGTTCGTGCACGAGGCCGATCCGGAAGCCCTTGCCCAGGCGGTACGGCGGCACCGTGTCGATCACCCGGTGCTCGATGATCCGGAATTGCGCACCTGGCAGGCCTACACCGCCCGTGCCTGGCCGACCCTGGTGCTGATCGACCCCGAGGGCTACGTGATCGCCCAGTACGCCGGTGAGGGTCACGGCCATGCGATCGACGCCCTGATCACCGAGCTCGCGCCGTCGTACGATATCGGGTCGAGTGCCCCACGACGCGCTAGGGCGCGTGCTCAGGCACTCGACCTGGCCTTTCCCGCCAAGGCGATCCGGCTCGGGAGGGACATCCTCGTCGCCGATGCCGGGCAGGACCGGCTGACGCTGCTGACCGATCCCGTCACGCCGATCCTCGAGGGTGAGCTTCGCGAGCCCAACGGCCTATGCCAGCTGCCCCCCGAGGTCGCCGCCGAGGTCGGCTACGACGTCGTGGTGGCCGACACCGGCCATCATCGACTGATCGGTGTGGACAGTCGAGTGCCGGGCTCCGTGGCGATGACGACCACCTCGGCACTCAACTCGCCCTGGGACGTGGCCTGGTGGCGCGACCGGGTCTGGGTGGCGATGGCCGGCGACCACACCCTGCACACCTTCGATCCGCGCACCGGGACGACCGAGCGCGTCGGTGGCACGACCAACGAGGGCCTCGTCGACGGTCCGCTGACGCAGGCCTGGTTCGCGCAGCCGAGCGGACTGGCGGCCGACGGCGACCGGCTCTGGATCGCGGATGCGGAGACCTCGGCACTGCGCTGGGTCGACGCGGAGGGCCAGGTCCACACCGCCATCGGCGAAGGGCTCTTCGACTTCGGATTCCACGACGGCAGCCGCGAGATCGCCCGGATGCAGCACCCACTGGGCGTCACGGTCCGCGACGGCCGGGTGCTCGTCGCGGACACCTACAACGGCGCGATCCGCAGCTTCGATCCGGCGACCGGGCTGCTCTCCACGATCGCACAGGGCCTCTCCGAGCCGAGCGGCTTCGTCGAGGGAGCGGACGGCCTGCTCGTCGTCGAGTCCGCCGCTCATCGGCTCACCCCGCTCGTGGTCGCGGAGGAGCACGTGGCCGGCCCGGTCTCCCAGACCCGGCGTCCGCCGACCGACCTCGCCCCGACCGCCACCCTCCGGGTCACGTTCACGGCGCCACCCGGCCAGAAGGTCGACGAGCGCTTCGGGCCCTCCGTACAGCTGCATGTGAGTGCCACTCCGGCCGCCCTGCTCCGTGAGGGCGAGGGCGTGGACACGGCGCTGGAGCGGAGGCTGGTGCTCGATCCGCGCGTAGGGGAGGGCGTCCTGCACATCGCGGCGCGCGCGGCCACGTGTGACGCCGAGGGCGGCGAGGGTGCGGCCTGCCGTCTGCACCAGCAGGACTGGGGGATCCCGGTGACGATCGGCGATTCCGGCGAGGCCGAGCTGGTCCTGCCCCTAGGCGGGGTGGGATGAGCTTCCGCCGCTTCGTTGCCCTCGGCGACTCCCAGACCGAGGGGCTCAACGACTTCGGCGCCGACGGCGTACCTCGCGGGTGGGCGGACAATCTCGCCGCCCGGCTGGCCGCGACGACCAGTCCCGGGCTGGCCTACGCCAATCTCGCCGTACGACGCTGCCGCGCGGCGCATGTGCGCGAGGTCCAATTGCCCGCCGCGCTCGCGCTGGAGCCCGATCTGGCGACGGTCGCG
>JASLCW010000383.1 GCA_030151765.1 Marmoricola sp. | reverse complement strand
ACCGCCATGAAGATGCGGGGCATCACCGGGAAGTGGAAGGCCATGTGGCATTCGTCGCCGCCGACGGTGGGATCGCCGAAGTACTCGACGACATCCGTGGGCCACTCGTTCGCCTCGCAGAGCAGCACCGCCTCGGGATACTTCTCGTCGACGAAGCGACGCACCTTCTTCAGGAAGGCATGCGTCTCGGGAAGGCCGACGCCGTCGGTGCCCTCGCGTTCGTAGAGATAGGGGACGGCGTCGAGACGGAAGCCGTCGATGCCGTGGCCGAGCCAGTAGTCGATGATCTCCATCATCGCCTCGTGCACGGCCGGGTTGTCGAAGTTCAGGTCGGGCTGGTGGGCGAAGAAACGATGCCAGTAGTACTGCTGGCGCACCGGATCCCAGGTCCAGTTGGAGGGCTCGGTGTCCGGGAAGATGATCCGCGCCTCGGGATAGCGCTCGTCGGTGTCGGACCACACGTAGAAGTCGCCGTACGGGCCGGTCGGGTCCTCGCGGCTGGCCTGGAACCACGGGTGTGCGTCGCTGGTGTGGTTCATGACCAGGTCGGCGATCACCCGGATCCCGCGCCCGTGGGCTTCGGCGATGAATTCGTTGAAGTCGTCGATGGTGCCGCACTCGGGGAGGATCGCAGTGTAGTCGGCGACGTCGTAGCCGCCGTCACGCAGCGGCGAGACGTAGAAGGGCGGCACCCACAGGCAGTCGACGCCCAGCCACTCCAGGTAGTCGAGCTTCGCGGTCAGCCCCCGGAAGTCGCCGATCCCGTCGCCGTCCGAGTCGTTGAAGCTGCGAACCAGGACTTCGTAGAAGACAGCGGTCTTGAACCACTGCGGGGTGGAGGCGAGATCCGACACCCGCACAAGGCTAGGAGATAAGCCCTAGCTGCGCGCGTCGACCATCGATTTCGCGGTCAGGTCCTGCAGGAAGGCGGCCACGTCCTCGCGGCAGGCCGACGCGGTCACGTCGTACTCACCGGCGATCAGGTCGCACAGCTCGTCGAGCGTGCGCGGCTCCTCGAGGTGCTGCCAGAGGGAGGCGGCGACATCGCGCAGGCTGTAGTACTCACCCTGCTCGAGTCCCATCATCACCAGCTCGCCGTCCATCTCGACGGCGTGCAGCTCGGGGCGACGCAGGTACGTCGTCGTAGCGCTCATGCGGGCACACTCTCCTCGTGGGATGCGGGGTCGCCGATGTCGGCAATGATCGCATCGGCGGTGGCCGCCGGGGTCATCGTGTCCGCAGGCCGGTTGACGCGCTGCATCCGCACCCGGGGCAGCAGCCGGGCGCACTGCTCGAGATGCCGGCGTACGGCGTCGGGGCCGTGCAGGAATTCATTGCGATAGGTGTGTTCGTGGAGCAGCGCATAACTGGTCGCGCCGTGGGCGGGCTCCACGACCAGCTCTGTCGTGGAGGAGGACTCGAGGACGTAGATCCAGCGCAGCGGCAGCGGCTCCAGAGGATTGCGCCGGATCGGCAGCTGGAACTTGTCGTGGGCGCGATCGACGCGCTGGAGCCCGTCGGAGTCGACCCCTAGCCGCTCCAGTGCATCCGCCCAGAGCTTGATCCGCGGGCTGCCCGGCAGTGCCAGGCCGTCGTGGGTCACCGGCACGACGTCGTCGGAGAAGATGTCGAGGCCCCGACGGGAGAACTCGGCGGCCAGCGTCGACTTCCCCGCCCCGGAGTGACCGAGTACGACGGCGCAGGCGTTGCCGATGCGGACCGCATTGCCGTGCAGGACCAGGTGGTCGCGCTGACTCATCAGCGTGCCGAGCGCCGTACCCAGCAGGAAGAGCCGGATCGTGCGTGCGGCCGCCCCCGCGACCGGGTCGACGAGGATCTCGCGTCCGTCGACGATCTCGTAGCGGCCCACCCTGTCGACCGCGAAGCCGCAGCGATCCCCGAGCCGCCACATGTCGTGGGGGAGCTGCGCCGCGCCGGCCGGGGGGCCGTCGAGATCGGTGACGCGGATGCGGACGTCGGGTGTGCGGGCGGGAGCCTCGTCGAGTTCCGGGAGGGAGAGCTCGCTGGCCACGGTGAGGCCGTAGCACGTGTAGTGGTTCACGCGCGGACTCGCCGGGGCGTCCAGGTGAAGGCGCCGACCTGGGTGAACTCGTCGGACGTGCCCCCGGTGACCACCACGTCGCCGGCGCGCACCCAGGCGTGGGCGAGCAACTCGCCCTCGCTACGGCGTACGCCGAAGCTGACGGTGTGGGGGATTCCGGCCATGGTCAGGATCATCCGTGCGGTGAGGGCTTGGGGATAGCAGTCGGCGCGCCAGGGACAGTACGCCGCGGCCGCGCCGATGACATAGGCGATGTTGAGCGCCTGGGTACGACGACGACCGGCGAGGATGACCTCGCCGGTCGTGGTCGATGCATGGTGCTCGCCCAGGAAACCGCGAATGAGACGAAACGGAAGGACCGCGATCGTCACTCGCGAGCAACCCAGCAACAGCCAGGTGGCGACGAGCCGAAGGCGCTCCTTCACGCGTAGGCCGCGCGAGGCTTGCACGAGCGACCCGAGACCCATGGCGGTCGAGCTGGAGGACGGCTCCCCGAAGGGGGCCGACGCTCCTGTTGTGTCAGCTACCGAGGCCGCCGCCACCGAGGTTGATGCCGATGCCGATGTCGATGCCGCGGGTCTCGCTCAGGCTCAGCGCCTCGAGCTTGGGGGCGGTGTACGGCTTAGGGGCAGCGTTCATGTCGCACTCCTCAATCAGATGTTCCCTGTGCGGGTCTTAACGAGCGTAGGGCGTCGGGGTCATGCAGGCACCATGGGCACGCGGAAAATAGTCCGTTCGGACTACTCCGCGCCTGCTCGGGACAATTCGTCCGCTGGTACCAACGGGGACCTCTAGTGTGGCGCCGTGCGACTGAGTGGAGACGTGATCGGCCAGGTGCGGCTGTGCCTCGGGCTGATGGCCCGCACGGTGGGCCGCGGACGGTTGCTCAGGCTCGTCGCGCTGCAATTGCTCGTCGCGGTCAGCGAGGGCGCGGCGCTGGTGCTGCTGGTGCCCGTCATCCAGGCGCTGGGCGGGCATGACCGTCTCGGTGTGCCCGGTCTGTCGGTGCATCTGTCCGTGCCCGTGGCCTTCGGGCTGGTCGTGGTCGTGGTCGCGCTGCGCGGCCTCGGGCAGTGGCGCGCAGCCGTGCTCGCGGTGAACATCCAGCTCACCACGGTCGACACGCTGCGGCTCGCCCTCATCGACGACCTCTACGCGGCCGACTGGGCCTTCCTGTCGAACCAGCGCCGGAGTCACGTCGTACAGCGGCTGACGACGGATGTGGAACGGGTGAATGCCGCCCTGGCCACGCTGCTCAACCTGGTGATCGCCGGCGCGGTGCTGGTCGCCTCGGCGCTCGTGGCGATCCTGCTCTCGCCGCTCATCGGTGGCATGGTCACGATCGCGCTGATCATCGTCGCCTGGTTCGCCTCACGATCCGTCGGGCACGCCGTACGGATCGGGCGCACGCTGTCCGACCGGCTCGCCGGCTTCGGCGCCGCGCTGAGCGACTCGCTGTCCTCGGTGCGGGTGATGCGGGCCCACGATGCGTCGTCGGCGTGGTCGGAGATCGTCGGCTCGGAGGCGGCCCGGCTGCGCGGCGTACGGCGCAGCTTCGTGAATCGCAGCGCCGCCATCAATGCGGCCTTCGGGGTGGCCGGCGTCGCCGCGATCCTCGTGATGATCCTGATCGGCCGTGCCGCCGGCATGTCCCTGCCGCAGATGGCCACGCTGGCCGTCGTCGCGATCCGGGTGCTGAACTCGGCGCAGGCGCTGTTGACCGCCACCCAGCTCTTCGCCAACGACGCCGGTGCCGTGGAGCGGCTGCTCGGTTTCGGTGCCGAGGCGCGGGCCCACCCCGAACCGACCGTCGCGAGCCTCCCGGCCGAGGGCCGCGTGGCGTCCGCCGGGCCCCTGGTCTCGCTGCGCGAGGTCTCCGTCCGGTACGCCGGCGAGAGCACTCTCGCGCTCGAGCGGATCGATCTGGACATCCCTCGTCGTGGCGTCGTCGTCATCGCCGGACCGAGTGGTGCGGGCAAGAGCACCCTGCTCGACGTCGTACTCGGGTTGTTGCGGCCGGAGGCCGGATCGGTCGTCGTCGACGGCCGGCCGGTCACCGACCTCGCCGCCTGGCGCCGGCGCATCGGCTACGTGCCGCAGCAGACGGTGCTGGTCCCGGGCACGGTGTGGGACAACCTGGTCTGGTCGGTGCAGCCAGGCGTCGTACCGACCGAGGAGGATGCTTGGGAGGTGTTGCGGGTGGCGGGGCTGGCGGAGGTCGTCCGGGCGCTGCCCGGGGGTCTCCAGGCGCCGCTCCAGGAGCTCGCGGAGCTCTCCGGAGGCGAGCAGCAGCGACTCTGCATCGCCCGGGCGCTGCTGCGCTTCCCCGAACTCCTGGTGCTCGACGAGGCCACCAGCGCCCTGGACGCCGAGACCGAGGCGCAGATCCTGGATCAGCTACTCGACGGCAGCCGCGCTGTCGTCATGGTCACCCATCGCGACGTCTCCGAGCGCAGCCCGGTGGTCTTCCGGATTGCCGGGGGCCGGCGCGCCACGGAGGGGTGAGGTCTCGGCCGCGGGGTCGAGCCAGGCGAGTGCGGCGACGGCGCACACGGCCGCGGCGACGGTGAAGGCCCAGCCGAAGCCGACCCGGTCGGCGACGAAGCCGATCGCGACCGGCCCGAGGATCGCGCCCGCGTCCTGACACATCTGGAAGGCGGCGAGGGCCTTGCCGCCGCTGCGCTCCTGGCCGATCACATCGGCCACGGTCGCCTGCTGGCCGGGGTTGATCAGGCCGGCGCCGATGCCTTCGACGATGCACATCGCGAAGAGCAGGAAGAGTGAGTGCGTGAGGGCGAGTCCGGCGAAGCTGGCTGCGGTCACGATGAGCCCGACGAGCACGAGGGGGCGCCGTCCGATCCGGTCACTGGCCGGTCCGGAGAACTGCAGCGTGATCGCCGTACCGACGGCGGAGACGGCGAGTGCGGCACCGGCGACCCAGGCACCCTTGTGCACCACCAGGACGAACTGGGGGATGACGGCGGCGCGAACGCCGAAGTTGGCGCAGCCATTGGCGAAGGCACCGGCCAGGGCTGCCCGGTAGCCCCTGCTGCCGAGAGCCTCGCGGACCCGCATCGCGACGCGAACCGGCCCGTCGGTGGCGCCGACCGCGGGATCGGTGCGCAGGAAGATGCCGACCACCGAGGCGGCGATGAGCAGCGCGACGGCGTAGACGACGAAGGGCACCCGCATGCCGAAGCCGGCGAGCGCGCCGCCGAGTGCCGGCCCGAGCATGCCGCCGAGCAGGAAGGCCGAGGAGTACAGCGACGACGTCCGGCCACGCTGCCCCGGCGGTGTCACCCGGACCAGCAGCGCCATCGCCGACACCGTGAACATCGTGGAGCCGATGCCGCCGAGCCCGCGGAAGATCAGCAGCTGCGTGTAGTCGTGGGCGAAGGCCGTGGCGCCCGTCGACACCGCCACGATCAGCAGGCCGATCAGGTAGACGGGCCGTTCCCCGAGCCGCCCGACCAGCACCCCGCCCGCCGGCGCGAAGACCAGCCGGAAGAAGGCGAAGGCGGACACGATGACCGAGGCCGCCGCGACACCCACGTCGAAGGAGCGTGCGTACGCCGGGAGCACCGGTGAGATCAGCCCGTAGCCGATCGCGATAACGAAGGCCGAGGCGACCAGTACCCAGATCTCGCGGGGGAGCGGGCGCTTGTCGGTCACACGGTGATTCTTCCCTGTCGGCTACACCAGTGCGCGACCGGATGTCCCCGCGAGTGCGGCGGCCACATGGCGCAGGTCGGCCTGCCAGATCTCCTCGGGCCCGGGTGGCAGGATCTCGTCCCACTCGATCGCGGGGCTGCCGAGGATGTGCGTCATCCGCGCGGTCCGGGCCATCACCCAGAGGTGCAGGTGTGCGGCGCCGTCGCCGGCCTTCATCACGTGCACCCGTCCGATGTTGGGCATGGCGGAGATGATCTTCGAGATGCGCACGCTGAGTACGCCGAGCGAGGCCGCCATCTCCTCGTCCAGGTCTTCGTAGTCGAGGTGGGCGAGCGGGCAGATGAAGAGCACCAGGGGCATCCCGGACGGTTGGCCGGCGGGGCGGACCTCCCAGACGCCATCGGTCCAGATCGCGCGCGCATGCGGCTCGCCCGTGCAGCCACACGAGGCCGCGTCCTCGCCCTGGCGGGCCGGTTCGTCCGAGGGCGGCTGCACGACGCGCGGGCGCAGGTTGTCGCCCACCCACGGGAAGATGTCCCACTCGCCGTACGACGGCATCGGCAGGTGTCCGTCGACGCCGACCTGGGCAACCACGCGGGCATAGACCTCTTCTGCGGATTCAGGCACGGGTTCATCCTGCAGCATCGGTCGTGGTGGTGGTTCTCCGGTTCGGGGACGCGTGGGCGCTGCTTCGGGTCACGCGCCGCTGGCGACCTACTCCTGGTTTCCGGTGACCAGAAGATCAGCGTGACCCGCCGACGGTGCGTAACCCAAGGCAGCCTTGCGCGATGAGCACCAACAACCATGGCAGGCTGACCGGGTGCGACACAGTTCCGGAACCTGGGCGGCGCCGGGCCGGGTGAACCTGATCGGCGAGCACACCGACTACAACGACGGCTGGGTGCTGCCCATCGCGCTGGAGCAGACCTGCCGGGCACGGGTGTCGGAGGCGGATGCCTACACCTTCGCCTCGGGTGCCGGCGACCTTGGCCACGAGTACGCCGAAGGCGTCGTCGGGGCCTTCCGCGCCGAGGGGTACGACGTGCCCGAGTTGGCGATCGAGGTCACCGGGGATGTCCCGATCGGAGCGGGTCTGTCATCGAGCGCGGCCCTCGAGTGCTCGCTCGCGCTGGCGATCGACGAACTGCTCGGGCTCGGGCTCACCCGCGAGCGTCTGGTGCGGATCGCGCAGCGAGCGGAGAACGACTTCGTCGGGGCGCCCACGGGCATCCTGGACCAGAGCGCCAGCCTGCTCTGTCGCGCGGGTCATGCCTTGCTGCTCGACTGTCGGGACGGCAACACGCGGCAGGTGCCCTTCGCCCCGGAGGAGCACGGACTCCACGTCCTCGTGATCGACACCCGGGTGCATCACGCGCTCGCCGACGGTCAGTACGCACGACGTCGTACCGAGTGCGAGGCTGCCGCCCGAGCTCTAGGCGTCGACAGCCTTCGCGAGGCCACGATCGAGCAGGTGGCGACGATCGGCGACGAACTCGTCCGGCGTCGCGCCCGGCACGTGGTCACCGAGAACATCCGCGTGCTCGAGGTCGTCGCGCTCCTCGACGACGGCCGCCTCGAGGCCGTCGGTGAGCTGCTCACGGCCTCCCACGTGTCCCTGCGCGACGACTACGAGGTCAGCTGCGCCGAGCTCGATCTCGCCGTCGACGCGGCGCTGGCGGCAGGTGCTCTCGGCGCCCGGATGACCGGGGGAGGCTTCGGCGGCAGCGCGATCGCACTGACCGGAGACCTCGATGCCGTGACGGTCGCCGTACGACGGGCCTTCGGGGCGGCCGGCCTCGCCGAACCCGCCTTCCTCACCGCCCGACCGGCCGCCGGTGCCCGCCGTCTAGAGTCGTGACCTGTTCATCCACTGCGACAGGGAGCCACAGTCATGTCTGAGTTCGTCCGTCTCGAGGTCACCGACGGGGTCGGCACCATCCGGCTCGACCGGCCCAAGATGAATGCGATCAGCCTCGCCGTCCAGGCCGGGCTGCGCGAGGCCGCGGCCGAGGCAACCGCGCGCGACGACGTGAAGGCTGTCGTGATCTGGGGCGGCGAGCGCATCTTCGCCGCGGGCAACGACGTCACCGAGATGGCCGAATTCGACTACACCGACATGGTCGACGCGGCGGGGCCGATCCAGCAGGCGGTCAACGACATCGCCCGCATTCCCAAGCCCGTCGTCGCCGCGGTCAACGGCTATGCCCTGGGCGGCGGTTGCGAACTGGCGCTCGCCGCGGACATCCGGATCGCCGCCGACAACGCGGTCTTCGGTCAGCCCGAGGTCCTCCTCGGCATCATCCCCGGTGCCGGTGGCACCCAGCGGCTCAGCCGCCTGGTCGGCCCGAGCAAGGCCAAGGACCTGATCTTCACCGGCCGCTTCGTGAAGGCGGACGAGGCACTCCAGATCGGCCTCGTGGACAAGATCGTCCCGGCCGACCAGGTGTACGCCGAGGCGGTCGCCTGGGCGGCCCAGTTCGCCAACGCCGCCACCTACGCCGTACGTGCCGCCAAGGAGGCGATCGACCGCGGTCTGGAGTCGGACCTCGAGACCGGCCTTGCCATCGAGCGGCACCAGTTCGCGTCGGTGTTCGCGACGCGTGACCGTAGTATCGGCATGAAGTCGTTCGTGGAGAGCGGCCCGGGCAAGGCGCAGTTCGAGGGGCGCTGACCCCTCTGAGCAGGGGACGGAGGCGAAGCAGATGCCGGCCAGGATGCGATCGGGTGACGAGCCCTTCGGGGACAGCAAGGAACGTCACCAGCACGAGATCGACGAACTCCGCCAGCACATGGCGCTGCTCGTCAAGATCGTCTTCACGACCGTCGCCGTCCTGCTCGCGATCGGAGCTCTCCTGGTCGTGGGTCAGCCGGCGATCAGCACCAACAACGTGCTGGTCAGGACGATCCTCAACCTCGACAACTTCTTCGACGGGCCTTTCTCCCGTGACAACGGCGTCTTCGCCTTCACCGGCGACAATGCCGTCAAGCTCAACGCGGTCTGCAATTGGGGATTGGGGGCGATCGTCTACATGATCGTCGGCAATGTCCTTCGCTCCGTCCTGCGCCCCGACGTCAAGCGCAGGTCGTGACCGTGTGACCGAACCCACCCGGGCTCCGGGTAGGCGGGCCATGTGACCCGCAAGTAATCTGCATCCACCGTCTCTAGTTCAGGAGGGGCCCCGCGGGGGCCGAGCCAAACATGAAGATTGTTGTCTGTGTGAAGTACGTGCCGGACGCCAGTGCGGACCAGAAGTTCGAGTCCGACCTGACCGTCGACCGCGCCGCCGTCCCCGGTCTGCTCTCCGAGCTCGACGAGTACGCCGTCGAGCAGTCGCTGCAGATCAAGGAGAAGAGCCCCAGCCCCGACGACGTCGAGGTGGTCGCGCTC